>NZ_JBDPMD010000017.1:0-127358 GCF_039871875.1 Sphaerisporangium sp. B11E5
CTCGCGGCCCCCGACCCCCGCACCACCACCGGCGTCTTCCCCACCAAGAAGCTGCCGCCCCGCCACGGCCCCGCCACCGGCCAGGGGCCGTCCGGCGCTTCGGACCCCTCCGGCCACGGAGCCCCGTCCGGCGCCCCGGACCCCTCCGGCCACGCGGCCCCGTCCGGCGAGCCCGACTCCGCGCCGGCCATGGAGCTCACCCCGCCCGTCCCCGGCCGCAGGTCCCGGCACGAGGCGACCACCGAGCCGCTCCCCAAGGTCCGCGACGCGGCCCCCCGCCGGCCGGCATCCCCGCCGTCCCGCCAGCGCCGCCGGCTCCTGGCTCTGGGCAAGCCGCTGCCCAAGCCGATGACCGCGGTGCCCCCCACCCTGTCCCCATCCCCCACCGACACGTCCCCGCCGGCGGCCCCCGTCCTGGACACCGCCGCGGACACCGCGGCCGTCACCGGCACCACGTCCCCACGCGAGCGCAAGACCCCGCGCCCTGACCGCAAGGTGGCCCCCTTCCCCCCCGCTCCCGGCCTGGAGCCGGCCGGGGCCACCACACCCGCCGAGGACGTGACACCCGTCCAGGACACCACGGACCTCCTCGACACCACGCCCGCACGGGAGCCGGTGACGGACGCGGACCCGATCCCTGTCCTGGCCCCCGCGGCGGACCCGGCGGACGCGGTGACCGTCCCCGCCCCGGACGCTGAGGAGACCTCCACCTCTGAGACGTCCGCCGAGGCCACCGCCGCGCCGGTGGAGCACGCCAGGACACCACGTCCGGCCAGATCGTCACGCGGGAACATGGGTCCCCGCCCCCGCCAGGCCCGCCAGCACAAGCGCCCCAAGCCGATCAAGATCGGCGAGCACCACTACGACTGGCTGTGGGAACTGGTCGGTTTCCTCGTGTGCGTCGCCATCGCCATGGCGGTGTTCTTCGCGGTCCCCACGATCGTCACTCCCTGACCTGCGACGGCGATCCACCGCTCGACGGCGCCACCGACCGGCGAGCGGTGTCGTGCGGTCAGGTCGCCTGCCTCAGCGACATCACCGCCCACGGCGTGAGTTCGACGTCGAGGTCCAGCACACCGGTGGCGGGCACGGTCAGCGTGAACCTGAGGAGCGAGTCGGCGACCGCGCTCAGGTGCTCGTTCTCGGCCCGGGACAGGTTGAGGGGGGACCCGAGCGCGTACCAGGCCTCGGCGGCGTTGCCGTGCTCCCAGTCCATGATCTCGACGAGCAGAACGGTGCCCGGCTCCAGCCCGCTGATCGAGTGCTGGATCCTGCGGCTCGGTCCCTTGCCGGCCAGCGCGCGTGCCGCCGGGTACGAGTCATGTGAGCCGACACCTCGCGTGGCCATGTCCTCGGGGTAGTTGAAGAACACCGCCGACAGGGCCGACGTCCTGCTGTCGCGGGTCACGACGCCGTGGGGCGTCCCGAGGAGCAGCCGGTCGCCGAGCCGTCCCAGCATCGCGAACGCGTGGAACGTGGGCTTGTGGACGCCGTTCTCGTTGACGAGGCCGAACCCGCCGTGAAACGGCCCGATGCCGGCGCCTCCCTCCTCGAACACGTCCGTGAAGGTCCAGTAGGAGATCGAGTCGGCCAGGGTGGCGCACTGCAGGAAGGCCCGCGTGATGTAGGTCGCCGCGAACGGTGTGTCGTGGATGAAGTCGCGGGCCGAGGGGGACGTCGACCACTCCGAGATGTGGATCTCCGCGTCGGGATACGCGCTGTTCCTCATGAGCTTGCCGAGGAGGGTCAGGTCGTCGAACGTCGCGTCGGCGTACCGGGTGATCTGCACCGCTTCGCCGTCGGCGCCGAACGCGAAGTCGGTGGGGTACAGGTGGGCCGAGACGAAGTCGACCGGGAGTTCGCGCTCCGCGCACCAGGCGATGAAGTCCTCGATCCACACCGGGCGCCAGTCGAGTGCGTCCACGTCGGACGCGGCGGCCGTCTCGCGCATCGCGGAGCGGTCCTCGGTCTCGCCCTTGTAGCGGTCGTCGGGCACGAAGACGCTCGTCGCGGGGCCGCCGACCTTCAACGCGGGATCGATGTTCTTGATCGCCGTCACGGTCCGGCGGTAGAGCTCGAAGTACTCGGTCTTCGTCCCGGTCCAGAAGTGGGGAACCAGGTTCGGTTCGTTCCACACCTCGAATCGCCACTCCCGCACCTCGTCGAGGCCGTACCGGTCGATCCAGTGCTCGACCGACCTCGTGACGAGCTCCACCCAGCGCGCCATGTCCTTGGGCGGGCTGCAGTGAGCGCCCCACCAGAACACCGTCTCGGTCTCCGTCGCCAGCTCGCGCGGCATGAAGCCCAGCTCGACGAACGGGCGGGCGCCGCAGTCCAGAATGAAGTCGAATACTTTATCCACATAACTGAACGTGTACACCGGCGAGGCAAGGGGCGTGTCCGGGCCGAAACCGCCACCGTAACTCTCCCGGTACACGAACATGTCATCGTGAAAGACGCCGTGAAAGCGGACGTACTTGACGCCGAACGCGGAGACGACCTCCGTGAATTGCCGCTGCCAGTCCGCGCGCAGTGCTTCGTTCGCCCGCCCCGCGCCGATACACGTGGCCCAGACGTGCGGAAGCGCACTCTCCTCGCACACCTTGCCGTCGATCCGCAACCGGGGTTCCAGCACACCGTCGCTCGTCATGGTCGATCTCACTTCTCCTCAGGATTGTTCGCGGATGGGAATCGGGCCGCCGCTAGCCCTTGACGGCGCCCAGCGACAGGCCCGACTGCCAGTACCGTTGCAGGCCGAGGAAAGCGATGATCAACGGGACTATCGTCAGCAGCGCGGACGTGATCACGAGATTCTGGATGAGGGCGCCGTTCCCTGCCGTCGAGCCCAGCTTGTTCCACTGGTTGATCCCAACGGTCAGCGGATACCACGCGGGATCCTTGATCATGATCAACGGCAGGAAGTAGTTGTTCCAGATCGATACGAAAGAGAAGAGCAGGACCGTCACGCCCGCCGGCGCGAGCAACGGGGTCGCGATCTGCAGGAAGGTCCTGAACTCCCCGGCGCCGTCGATCTTCGCGGCTTCCAGCAAGCCGGTCGGCACGGCTTCGGCCGTGAACACCCACATCAGGTACAGCCCGAACGGGTTGATGAAGGACGGGATGAGGATCGCCCACGGGGTGTTGGTCAGGCCGAGCTGCGCGAACATCAGGAACTGCGGGATCGCCAGCGCGATACCGGGGACCGAGATCGACCCGAGGACGACGAAGAGGAACACCCGCTTGCCCGTGAAGTCGAGCTTCGCCAGGGCGTACCCGCCGAGGGCGGCCAGGAAGGTGGACACGGTCGCCCCTACGACGACGTAGAGAAGGGTGTTGAGCAGCCACCGGGAGAAGATCCCGTCCTGGTAGGTGAACACCTGCACGATGTTGTCCCACAGGGCGAACTCGCGACCGGGGGCGAGCCCGAACGACGACACGAAGTCGGCCTGCGACTTGGTGGCGTTGACGACCAGCCACACGAGCGGCAGCAGGCAGTACAGGGTGAACAAGCCTGTCATCACGGTGAGGGTCTTGCTCTTGCGGGGGTTCTCCACCGTGTGGAGCCGCCGGCCGGGACCGGGATGACGGATCGGCGTGCGGGAGGCTTTCCCTCCCTCGGCTCGCGGGCTACTGGTCGGATGCATTCCTGATCCCTCTGATCTGGACGGCGTAGGCGACGGCGATCGTGATCGCCGCCATGACGAGCGCGAGGGCTGCCGCGTACCCCTGCTGGGACCCGGTGAACGCCAGGTTGTACGCGTACAGGTTCGGCGTGTAGTACGTGGTGACGCCGCTGTTGGCCACCATCGAGGGCAGGATCTGCGGTTCGTTGAACATCTGGAACGTACCGATGATCGAGAAGATGATCGTGACCACCAGGGATCCGCGGATCGCCGGCAGTTTGATCGCGCGGATCACCTGGAACTCGTTCGCCCCGTCGATCGCGGCCGCCTCGTACAGTTCGCGCGGGACGGCTTTGAGCGCGGCGTAGAAGATGAGCATGTTGAACCCGGTGAACGCCCACGTCACCATCACCCCGATGGAGATCAGCGTGGTGTCGGGGGTGAAGGGGTCGATGTCCGTGCCGAGCGCGTCGTTGAGGCTGCCGAACAGGCCGTACTTGACGCCCAGCATGAATCCCCACATGAGGGTCGACACGATCGCCGGCACGGCGTAAGGCAGGAAGATCGTCGCCCGCGTGAACCTGGCGCCGTGCACACGCATGGAGTCCAGCGCCAGCGCCAGCGCCATGGCGAAGAACAACATGATCGGCACCTGGATGAGGGTGAACCAGATGACGCGTCCCACCCCGTCCCAGAACTGGGGGTCCTGGACCAGCTTGGCGTAGTTGGCCAGTCCGACGAACGTGGTGCCCCCGATGAGCTTCTCCTGGAAGAAGCTGAGATAGGCGGCGTACAGGATCGGAAGGATGAACACGAGCGCGAACAGCGCGCCGAAGGGCGCGATGAACGCCAGCCCGGTCTGTGACCTCCGGCGCCGGGGAGCCGGCGCCGGATCCTGTGCCGTGTCAGGCGACGCCATGGCCGCGGGGGTGACGTCGATCTGACGTGCCAGGTCCATGCCGTTTTCCTTCCGATCCATCGCGTGGCCCGTCTCGCTTCCCTGGGGGACCGCTAGTCCACCTCGAAGCCCTGCTCGTTGCCGTACTGGACGCAGCGCTGCTTCCACTGCTGGAGGATCTCGGCGAGCGAGCCCTTGCCCGAGGTGTAGAACGGTGACGCGATGTCGCCGTAGATCGAGCGGGCCCACTCGAAGAACGGCGGGTACTGCCAGCCGATCCCCACGATCTCCGAGGCCTCGGCCAGCACGGCGCCGACCTTCTGGTCGCCGAAGTACTCGTTGGCCTTGCTCCGGAACTCCTCGCTGTCCAGCACCGACGTGTTCGGCACGAAGGCACCCGCGTCGACGCGGGACGAGAGACCGCCGCCGTGCGCGAAGTACTCGAGGAACTTGAAGGCCGCCTCCTTGTGCTCGGACGCGGCCGGGATGCCGAAGGAGCTTCCGCCGTTCGCCGACCCGACCTTGTCGCCCTGCGTCCACTGCGGCATCAGGGCGACCTTGAAGTCACCGGCGGCCTTCGGCGCGCGCTCGGGCAGCGTCGAGGTCAGCCAGCCGCCCATGGTCTGGGTGGCGAGGGTTCCGTCGTTGAGCGCCCGGTTCCAGTCGTCGGACCAGCCCGTGATCTTGGTGTTGACCAGGCCCTCGTCGAGCATCTTCTGCCAGAAGGTGACCGCCTTGGTCGTGCCCGGGTCCGTGAAGTCGATGTGCACCTTGGTGCCGTCCACCTTGAACGGGCGGCCGCCGGCCTGCCAGATGAGCGAGAGGAGGAAGAAGATGTCGCCCGTGTCCTGAGCGATGTAGTAGTCGTCGCCGAGCGCGCGGATCTTCTTGGCGGCCTCGTAGTACTCGTCCCACGTGGCGGGGGGCTTGTCGATGCCGGCCTTCTTGAACGTGGCCGCGTTGTAGAACATCGCCGACGGCCCGTAGTCGGACGGCAGCGCGTAGACCTTGCCGTTGACCGTCACGTCGTTCCATGCGGCCTGGACGTAGTCGTTCTTGAGGTTCTGGACGCCGAACTCGCCGAGGTCGGCGAGCTTGCCGGGAATGGCGAAGTAGGGCACGGCGAAATACTCGAACATCACGACGTCGGGTACCCCCGAACCGGCCTGGATGGCGTTGTCGAGCGCCTTGTACTCGTCCTGGGACGACCCCGCGTTGACGACCTCGACCTTGATGTTCGGGTTCGCGGCCTGGAACCCGGGAACGGCGCGCGCGACGGTGCCGTCCCAGCTCCAGACCTTGAGCTTCACCGGCGCGTCGCCCCCGCCGCTTCCGGCCGCGCCGCCGCCCCCGCCCGCGCCACCCGAGCACGCGGCCAGCGCGAACATCGGAACGAGTGCCGCGGAAAGCAGCCTTACCTTCTGGGAGAGCCGCATGAGCCTCTCCTCTCGTCCTGAGGGGTGTTTCGAAAATCTTTCGCAACTTGTTCGTTACCTCCAGGACACTAGATGGGGCATTTGTCCCGTGTCAACGGTCAGACCGGCCGGAAAACCCGGCGGCAACCCGGGGAAGATCCGTGATAGGTTTCGAAATAATTTCGGAGCCCTGAAGGGAGCCTTGATGCCACGGCGCGGTCGTTCCGAGCGAGCCACCCTGGCCGACGTCGCCCGCCTCGCCGGCGTCTCCGCGACGACCGCCTCGAAGGTCCTCAACGGGCGCAGCGACGTGGGGGTGAACACGCGCGAGCGTGTCCTCGGAGTCATGGCCGAGATCGGCTACAAGCCGACGGCGGCGCGGCACGAGCGGACGCGGGACCGGACCCTCGTCACCGTGCTCGACATCGTGGAGTCCCGTTACGCCGGGACGGTGCTCCAAGGGATACTCGTGGCCGCCACCTCCGCGCAGGCCGAGCTCCTGCTCCATCTGTCGCCCGACGAGCCGATCAGCACGAGCCGCACGGCGGCCCGCGCCTGGATGGCGGAGCAGAAGGCGTCCGGTGTCGTCGGTGTCATCGCGCTCGCCGTCGCCGTGCCCGACTCGGTGCTCCTCGCCGCGGAGGATCTGGAGGTGCCCGTCGTGGCGATCGACCCGATCGACACGACAGAATCACGTGTCGTCAGCATCGGCTCCACCAACTGGGCGGGCGGTCGCTCGGCGACCGAGCACCTCATCAAGCTCGGTCACCGCAGGATCGCCTGGATCGGCGGGCCACCGGGCTCCGCCCCCTCGGGGGAACGTTTCCACGGGTACCAGGCCGCGCTCGATTCGGCCGGCATCACGCCGGACCGCACACTGATCCGCCACGAGGCGTTCTCCGTCGAGGCGGGACTCCGGCACGCCCGTGACATCCTGACGCTCGACGAGCGGCCGACCGCGATCGTCGCGGGCAACGACGAGATCGCCGTCGGTGCCCTCGCCGCCGCCAAGGAGCTCCACATCGCCGTTCCCGGCGAGTTGTCGGTCACCGGGTTCGACGACACACCGCAGACCCAGTGGACCGCGCCCCGGCTCACGTCCGTCCGGCAGCCTCTCGTCGGCATGGGCCGGATGGCCGTCGAGACCGTGCTCGGCATGGTGGACGGCGTCCAGCCCGCCTCCCGGCACCTTCAACTGGCGACGACCCTCAGCGTCCGCGACTCGACGGGACCCGTCCCACGGGCCTGACGTGCCCAGGCGGGGTCAGTCGGCGGTCAGGATCAGGCCGCTGGTGGGGACGCCGGTACCGGCGGTCACCAGCACGTTCCGGGTGCCGGAGATCTGGTTGGCCGAGGTGCCTCTTATCTGGCGGACGGCTTCCGCGATGCCGTTCATGCCGTGGATGTAGGCCTCGCCCAACTGGCCGCCGTTGGGGTTCACCGGGAGGTGGCCGTCCAGTTCAATGGCGCCGTCGGCTATGTAGTCCTTGGCTTCCCCTCGTCGGCAGAAGCCCAGTTCTTCCAGTTGGCAGAGGACGAACGGGGTGAAATGGTCGTAGAGGATGGCGGTTTGGATGTCGGCCGGCGACATGCCGGACATGGACCAGAGTTGGGTTCCTACTACTCCCATTTCCGGGAGGCCGGTCATGTCGTCCCGGTAGAAGCTGGTCATCATCATCTGGCCGGTGCCCGAGCCCTGGGCGGCGGCGGCGATGACCGCTGGGGAACGGCGCAGGTCGCGAGCGCGGTCTGCGGACGTGACCACCAGGGCCACGGCGCCGTCGCTTTCCTGGCAGCAGTCCAGCAGGTGCAGCGGCTCGACGATCCATTTGGAACGTTGGTGGTCTTCCAGGGTGATGGGGCGGCCGTGGAACCAGGCGGCCGGGTTCGTCGAGGCGTGGCGGCGCATGGCCACGGCCACCCGGCCGAAGTCCTCGGACGTGGCGCCGTAGACGTGCATGTAGCGGCGGGCGAACATGGCCACCCAGGCGGCGGGGGTCATCAGGCCGTAGGGGACGTGCCAGCTCATCTCGACGCCGAGGGAGGACGGTTCGCCGCCCAGGCCGGCGTTGGGCTGGCCGAATCTGCGGCCGGAGCGTTCGTTGAAGGCGCGGTAGCAGACCACTGTGGAGGCGGCGCCGGTGGCTACGGCCATGGCGGCGTGCATCACGGTGCCGCAGGCGGCGCCGCCGCCGTACTCGACGCGGGAGAAGAACCTCAGGTCGCCGACGCCGGTCTCCCGGGCCACGGCGATCTCCTGGTTGGCGTCCTGGGTGAAGGTCACCATTCCGTCGACGTCGGCGGGGGTCAGGCCGGCGTCGTCAAGGGCGGCGTGCACGGCCTCGGCGGCGAGTTGGAGCTCGGTGCGGCCTGACTCCTTGGAGAACTCGGTCGCGCCGATGCCCGCGATCGCGGTGCGGCCGGAGAGTGACTCCATCGAACGCCTTTCGAGAGGGGTCAGTGGGGGAGGCGGAACCGTACGGTGCCGGTGGCGTGGTCGCCGAGGCTGACGGTGCCGCGGACCTCGACGGTGAAGTCGCCGTCCTCGCGGGAGACGACCGTGCCGGTGAAGTTCAGTACGTCGCCGGCGTACGCGGGGACGCCGAGCCGTACGTTGATGCCGCGGATCAGGGTCTGCGGGCCGGACCAGTCGGTGACGTACCGCTCGACCAGGCCCATGGTGGTGAGGATGTTGAGGAAGATGTCCTTGGAGCCCTGGGCCCTGGCGCCCGCGACGTCGTGGTGCACGGGGGTGAAGTCCATGGTGGCCAGGGCGGTGGCGATCACGGTGGTGGGGGTCAGGTCGACGCTCATCGGCGGCAGCGTGGCGCCGATCCTGATCTCCGCTTCGGTCAGGGTGCGCATCAGACCTCCCGGGGCGCCCACATCGGCAGGGTCAGGTCGTCGTCCATGTCGCGGTACGTCACCTGTACCGGCATTCCGATCGTGACCTGTTCCGGTGGACAGTCAATGATATTTCCGACAATTCGCACGCCTTCTGGCAGCGCGACGACCGCGACCACGAAAGGCGCACGCGGACCGGGCACCGGCGGGTTGTGGTGCACGACGAAACTGAACACCTCGCCCGCCCCGGCCGCCACGACGTACGTGCGGTTGAGCGAGCGGCAGGAAGGGCAGAACGGGCCGGGCGGGTGCCGCAACTTGCCGCAGTCGCCGCACTTCTGGATCCTTAGTTCGCCCTCTGTCGCACCTTCCCAGAAGAACGCGGTGTCCCGGTTGACGGCGGGGCGCAGAGGATAAGGGTCGCGCTTCCCGGGTGCTGGTTTCTCCTCCCACGGGCGGAACTTCAATACCCGGAACATCATCTCGGCGACCGGTTCCTCGCTGACGTACCAGGTGATCATCCAGGTGACGAAGTAGCCGGCGCCGAGCGCGGTGGTCTTCGGGCCCGACAGGCCGGTCAGCCGGGTGGACGGCTCCACTCGCTCGCCGAGGCGCAGGTAGCGGTGGTAGGTCTGCTCGCAGTTCGTGGCGACGACCCCGGTGAAACCTTCGGCGTCCAGCATGTCCAGCACGGGAGTGATCGGTCCCGGGCCCATCTCGCCCTTGACGCCGGCCATCGTCCACACCTGGATCATCGCGGGGGGCGCCACGATCTCCCCGTGCACCGTGCCGGCGGCCAGATCCGCGTCGGTGTACACCGGGTTGGCGTCGCCCATCGCGTCCACCCAGTGGCGGATCATCGGCAGGTTCACCGTGTCCACCGCGGCGGCGCCGCGTACCTCCCCCGCGGCGATCTGCCGTTCGGCCAGTGCCGTCAGCCGTTCGTGGACGTCCGATCCCGCCGTCGTGGTCACCGGGTTCCCCTCCTCAGCGTGGCGGCCGGGGCAGTCGCAGGCCCAGCATCGCGATCAGCTCGCGCTGCACCTCGTTCACTCCCCCGCCGAAGGTCAGCACGATCGCCCCCTTGACCCCGTGGTCCAGGGACTCCATGAACGCGGCGGTCTCCGGGTCGGCCGGGTCGCCGTACCTGGCCACCGTCTCGCCGACGATCCTGCCGACGTCCTGCATGCGCTCCGAGCCGTAGATCTTGGTGGCGGAGGCGTCGGGGGCCCCCAGCCAGCCGAGGTCCATGCCGGCCGCGACCTGCCAGTTCAGCAGCTCGTTGGTGCGGAAGTAGGCGTGCACACGACCGAGGGCGCGGCGTACGGCGGGCTCCTCGATGGCGCCGGTGCGGCGCGCCCACTCGGCGAACCGGTCGCGTACGCGGGCGATGTTGCCGGCGGGGCCGAGGGTGACCCGTTCGTGGTTGAGCTGGTTGACGATGAGGTCCCAGCCCTTGTTCTCCTCCCCCACCAGCATGTCGACCGGCACCCGCACGTCGCTGTAGTACGTGGAGTTGGTGTGGTGGCGGCCGTCCATGGTGATGATCGGCGTCCACGAGAAGCCGGGGTCGGCGGTGTCCACGATCAGCATGGAGATGCCGCGGTGCTTCTTGGCGTCGGGGTCGGTGCGGGCGGCCAGCCAGATGTACTGGGCGTGGTGGGCGCCCGAGGTGAAGATCTTCTGGCCGTTCACGATGTAGTGGTCGCCGTCCCGGACGGCCGTGGTGCGCAGCGAGGCGAGGTCGGTGCCCGCCCCCGGTTCGCTGTAGCCGATGGCGAAGTGGCACTCGCCGGCGAGGATGCGAGGAAGGAAGTACTCCTTCTGCTCGGGCGTGCCGTACTGCATGAGCGTGGGGCCGACCGTCTGCAGCGTGATGATCGGGTACGGCACCTCGGCCCGCGCGATCTCGTTGGCGAAGATCTGCTGTTCCAGGGGGCCGAGGCCGGCGCCGCCGTACTCCTTGGGCCAGCCGAGGCCGAGCTTGCCGTCCCGGCCGAGCTTGCGGCAGTGCTCGATGTACGCCTCGCCGAACGGGTCGCCGGCCAGCCGTTCCCGGTCGGCCGGGGTGAGGCAGGTGGCGAAGTAGTCGCGCAGCTCGTCGCGGAGCCGCTTCTGGCCGGGGGTGAGGTCGATCAGCATCGGACCAGCTCTCCGATCGCGTCCAGCCGGGCCTCCACGCCGCCGAGCAGGTGGGCCCGGTGTTTGCCCCAGGCGAAGTAACGGTGCAAGGGGTAGGTCACGTCCAGGCCGAGGCCGCCGTGCAGGTGCTGGCAGGTGTACAGGGCGAGCAGGCCGGCGTCGGCGACGGTGTGCGCGGCCACCGACAGGTCGATCTCGGCCTCGGCGTCCATGCCCTGGTCCACGCGCCAGGCGCCGGACCAGACGGCGACGTCCAGGGCCCGCCCGGCGATGTAGACGTCCGCGATCTGCACGGTGACGGCCTGGAACTCGGCGAGCACGCGGTCGAACTGCTTGCGGGTCCTGATGTGGCGGGTCGTCAGCTCCAGGGCACCGGCGAGCACGCCGGAGGCGGTCGCGGTGATCGCGGTCAGGGAGAGCAGGCGCAGCAGGGCGAACGCGGCGCCGTCGTCCGCGCCGACCGGGTCGCCGGGGGTGTCCTCCAGAATCAGCGCGGCGGCCGGCTCGCCGGTGGCGGCGGGCACCGGGTGGACGGCGGCCTCCCGCGGGCGCACCAGGAACAGGCCCACACCGGCCTCGGTGCGGGCGGGCACCAGGATCGCGTCGGACTCGGCGGCGAAGCCCACCATGCTCTTGCGGCCGGTCAGCACCCAGCCGTCCCCGTCCTCGCGTGCGACCGTACGGGGCTCGGCGCCGAGGCTCCGCCCGGGCTCCAGGGGGGCGGCGGTGAGCACGATCTCGCCCTCGGCCAGGCGCGCCAGGGCCCCGCGCTGCGCCGCCGAGCCGTGCCTGCCGACCACCATGCCCGCCACCAGGGCGTCCTGCAGGGGCACCGGCGCGACGTGCGCCCCGGCCTCGCGCAGGATGACCGCCATCTCGACCGCCCCGAGGCCGGCGCCGCCGGACTCCTCGGGCAGGCAGGCGCCGACCAGGCCCGCCTTGGCCGTCGCGGCCCACAGCGCGGTGTCGTACGGCTCGCCCGTCGTCTCGCGGCCGAACAGGCCCGCGGCGAGGCCACGCAGCTCCGCCTGGGTCTCGTCCAGGGTGAAATCCATCGAGCACCCCCTTGAGCGTGTCAGCCGCAAACTAGAACACATTCTATTCCATGTCCATAGCCAAGCCCTGAAGATCGCCGGGGATACCTGCGCGCAACACAAACGACATGGAAGAATGGCATTCAATGTTGACCGGTCGGTAACAAGGCTTACCTGCGATTAATCCGGTAACGTGTTCTCATGCGTCCCTCGCATGCCGGCACGGCGACCGCCGCGCCCCCGTCCCGTCCCGACCCGGCCCCGGCCCATCCGGCCACGCCCGGCCACGTCGCCTCGGGCGTCCGCACGCGCAGCCAGCACCAGCGCCGCAAGCGCATCATCCAGGCCGCCGCGGCCCTCGCCTCGCGGGGCGGCGTCGAGGCCATGCAGATGCGCACGGTCGCCGAACGCGCCGGGGTGGCGCTCGGCACGCTGTACCGCTACTTCCCGTCCAAGATGGACCTCGTCGTCGCGGTGGTCAGCGAGGAGATCGACCTGCTGGAGAACAGCATCGAGCGGCGCCCGCCGCGCGCCGCCACCCCGGCGGGCCGCGCGGTGGACGTGCTGATGCGGGCCACCCGGGGGCTGATGCGCGAGCCCGAGCTGGCCGACGCGCTGATCCGGTCGCTGATCATGGCCGAGGTCGAGACGCCGTTCGGCGACCGCATGGCCGGGCTGCTGCTGCGGGTGTCCGGGCTCACCGCGGAGTCCGCCGACGAGGTGCAGTTCACGCTGGCCAGCTCCGTGGCCGGGGTGTGGGTGCAGGAGCTCCTTGAGATGCTCCGCGGGCGGCGCACGTACGAGCAGATCCAGCAGCGCATCGAGATCGTGGCCGAGCGGCTGCTCGCCGACTTCGCCTCCTGACACGGCAGGGGTTCCCGCCCGAACTGTAACCCGTTACTGTCTGGGCCAGAACAATGTTCGACTCCGACCGTGGAGGGAGCCGCATGGGCGCACCGGTGATCGTCGAGGCCGTCCGCACCCCGATCGGCAAGCGGGGCGGCGTGCTGGCCGGGGTCAAGCCCCAGGCGCTGCTCGCCGCGGCCATGAACGGCGTCGTCACCCGGTCGGGCCTCGACCCGTCCGCCGTCGAGCAGGTCTTCGCCGGCTGCGTCACCCAGGCGGGCGAGCAGGGCGGGCACGTCGGGCGGCACGCCTGGCTGTACGCGGGGCTGCCCCACCAGGCGGGGGTCACCACGGTGGACGCCCAGTGCGGGTCGTCCCAGCAGGCCGTTCACCTGGTGGCGGCACTGATCCAGGCCGGGGTCATCGAGGTCGGGGTCGCCTGCGGGGTCGAGGTGATGAGCCGGCAGCCGCTCGGCAGCAACGTGCTGCCCGCGGACCCGCGGCCCGACGACTGGGCCATCGACCTGCCCGACCAGTTCACCGCCGCCGAGCGCATCGCGCGGCGGCGCGGGCTCACCCGGGAGCGGCTGGACGCCTTCGGGGCGCGCTCGCAGCGGCTCGCCGCCGAGGCGTGGGCGGACGGGCGGTTCGAGCGCGAGATCATCCCGGTCACCGCGCCCGTGCTCGGGCCGGACGGGCCGGCCGGGGAGTCGCGTACCGTGCTGCGGGACCAAGGGCTGCGCGAGACGACCGTGGAAGGGCTGGCTCGGCTGAAACCTGTTCTCGGGCCGGAGGGGCTGCACACGGCGGGCACCTCGTCGCAGATCTCCGACGGCGCCGCGGCCGTGCTGCTGATGAGCGAGGCCGCCGCCGGCCGGCACGGCCTCCGGCCGCGGGCCCGCATCCTCGGGCAGGCGCTGGTGGGGTCCGAGCCGTACTACCACCTGGACGGGCCGGTGGACGCGACCGCGAAGGTGCTGAACGCGACCGGCATGAAGATCAGTGACATCGACCTGTTCGAGGTGAACGAGGCGTTCGCGTCGATCGTGCTGTCGTGGAGCTCGGTGCACGAACCCGACTTCGACCGGGTCAACGTCAACGGCGGCGCCATCGCGCTCGGCCACCCGGTCGGGGCCACCGGCGCCCGGCTGGTCACCACGGCCCTGCACGAGCTGGAGAGGTCCGGCTCCGCCACGGCCCTGGTGACCATGTGCGCCGGCGGCGCGCTCGCCACCGCCACCGTCCTCGAGCGCGCGTGAAGACCCGCCGCCGCCCGTACAGCGACCAGCGCCCCGCCGACCTCGGCGGCGGGGTGTGGAGCGTCCCCGTCCCGATCCCCGGCAACCCGCTCGGGTACACGCTGGTGTACGCCGTCGAGTCGCCGGGCGGCATCGTGCTGATCGACGCGGGGTGGAACCACGAGGACGCCTGGACGGCCCTGCGCGACGGGTTGTCGGCCGTCGGCGTACGGATGAGCGACCTGCGCGGCGTCGTCGTCACCCACTACCACCCCGACCACGCGGGGCTCGCGGGCCGGGTGCGGGAGGAGTGCGGCGGCTGGATCGCCATGCACCAGGCCGACGCCGACCTGATCCGCCAGTACCGGCGGCTCGCCGGCGACGACGGGCGACATCTGCAGGTCGAGATGATGCGACGGGCGGGCGCCGGGGCGGACGCCGAGGCCATGGTCACCGCCGAACGGCCCATCCCGCCCGCCCAGCCCGACGTGGAACTGCACGACGACGACCTCATCGACCTCCCCGGCCGCGCGCTGCGCGCCATCTGGACGCCCGGCCACACCCCCGGCCACCTGTGCCTCCACCTGGAGGACACCGACCGCCTGTTCACCGGCGACCACGTGCTGCCCGGCATCACCCCCCACATCGGCATATATCCGTACGACCGCTCCGACACCGACCCTCTCGCCGACTTCCTCGCCTCGCTGGACCGCCTCTCCGCCTTCACCACCACCGAGGCGCTGCCCGCCCACGAGTGGACCTTCACCGGCGTCGCGTCCCGCGCCGCCGAGATCCACGCCCACCACGAAGCCAAACTGGACTCCCTGCGGGCCCTCCTCGCCGATCTGGCCCCCGCTCCTCACAGCATCTGGCAGATCGCCGAGAAGATGACGTGGAACCGCCCGTGGGCCGAGCTGTACCCGATCCAGCGCGGCCTGGCCGCGGGCGAGGCCGCCGCCCACCTGCGCACGCTGGAGTGCCGCGGGCACGCCCGGCGCCACCCCGGCGACCCCGTGCGGTTCTCCGCGCCGTGACGGTCACCGGCCCGCGTACTCCTTCAGCACGATGCCGTCCGATTTATGGAACTGCCCGGCCATCAGGCGCCGCATCGGCCCGCGGGTCATCATGCGCATCGACAGGCCGCGCAGCGAGATCATCAACTGGGAGCGGGGGGCGAACCCGTTGACACCACCGGGCGGCAGCCGCACGCAGCGGGCGACGTAGTCACGCATCTCGTCCTGGTACCGGGCGAACGCGGCCTCGTGGTCCTCCGGAGTGGACGCCAGCTCGCCCGCGAGGACGTACGCCCCGACGAGCGACATGCTGGTGCCGAGGCCCGCCAGCGGTGAGCCGCAGTAGCCGGCGTCGCCCAGCAGCGCGACCCGCCCCCGCCACCAGCGGTCCACGTGCACCTGGCAGATCGCGTCGAAGTAGAAGTCGGGCGCGTCCGGCATCGCTTCGAGCAGCGCGGGGACCCGCCAGCCCGCGCCGGCCATCTTCTCGGCCAGGACGCGCTGCTGTTCGCGCACGTCGAGCCGGTCGTGGTGCAGCGGCGGGGAGGTGAAGGCGAGGGACGCCTTCGCCGTGCCGCCCCGCTCGGGCCTTATGCCGGCCACCAGCCCGCCGGGGGCGTTGTACATCAGGAACCAGTTGTCCAGATCGCCCGGGTCCGGCACGGTGAAGTACGCCGTGTACGCGCCGAGGTGGCGGACGTAGCGCTCCTCCGGCCCGAAGGCGAGCCCGCGGACCGCGGAGCGCACCCCGTCGGCACCCACCACCAGGTCGAACCGGCGCGGCGCGCCGTTCGCGAAGACCACCTCGACGCCGTCGTCCCTCTGGGTGAGGGCCGTGATCCGGTCGCCGAACACGTACACGGTGTCGTCGCGCGTGGCGTCGTGCAGGATGCGCCCCAGGTCTCCGCGCATGATCTCGATCTCGGCGACGATCCCCTCGCCGCCGAACGCGTCCGCGGGCATCGTCGCGGTGCGGCGGCCGTCGCGGTCCACGAAGGCGAAGCCCCGCTCGTCGACCTGGTGCCGCCGCACCTCGGGCATGATCCCCATCCACTCGGCCACGTCGCGCGCCACCCCGCGAAGGTCGACCGCGTGCCCGCCCGCCCGCACCCCCGGCGCCCGCTCCACGACCGTCACCGCGAACCCGTACCGCCTCAGCCAGAAGGCCAGCGCCGGCCCGGCTATGCCGGCACCGGAGACGAGCACACTCTTGCTCCTCACGAAACACCCCCTAGTTCGCTGTACGCCGTACGCGTCAGCGTGTACACGCTACATTGCTCCAGGGAAATCCGGCAATATCTAGCGTGAACCACGCTCAGGAGTACTAGTACACCAGGCGGCCGACGTCGGGCGGCGCCCTCTGGTGTACTAGTACGTGACCCAGGAGGCCACATGACCGACCCCGCTCCGCCCTACCTCCGCATCGCCGACGAGCTCCGCCGCCGCATCGCCTCCGGCGAGCTCAGCCCCGGCGACCGGATCCCCTCGGCGCGCCAGATCACCCGGGACTGGGGTGTGGCGATCGCGACCGCCATCAAGGCCCTCGCCGCCCTGCGCCAGGACGGCCTCACCGCCGTCCACCCCGGGATAGGCACGGTCGTCGCCGGCTCTCCCGCCCGCCGCCCCGCCAAGTCCCCGCAGGCGCGCGACACCGCCGACCTCACCCGGGACCGTGTCGTGCGGGCCGCCATCGCCATCGCCGACACCGAGGGCATGGCCGAGGTGTCCATGCGGCGCGTCGCCACGGCCCTGGGTGTCGCCACGATGTCGCTGTACCGGCACGTCCCGAGCAAGGACGACCTCGTCCTGTTCATGATCGACGCCGCGCTCGGCGAGGAGCCGTTCCCCGCCACCCGCCCGGACGGCTGGCGCGCCCGCCTCGAACTCAGCACCCGCCTGCAGTGGCGCCTCTTCCGCCGCCACCCCTGGCTGGCCCCCGTGATGTCCCTGACCCGCCCCCAGCCGGCCCCCCACGCCCTCAACCACACCGAATGGGCGCTCACCGCGTTCGACGGGACCGATCTCGCCCCCGAGGAGCGCATGTACGTCCACATCATGCTGTTCAGCTACGCCCGCGGCCTCGCCACCGCCCTGGAACCGGAGGCGGAGGCGGAACGCGAGACCGGGATGACCAGCGACGAGTGGATGGAGTCCCACGAGCGGGAGTTCGCGTCGCTCGGCGGCGCGAACGCCGTGGCGTCCCTTCTCCAGACCGACTTCGATTTCGACCTGGACAAACTCTTCGAGTTCGGCCTGGCCCGCCTGCTCGACGGCCTGGAGGTCCTGCGCGGCACCCCGCAGGACAAACGTTTCACACCTTCGTCACAGTGATCCCCTACACTCCAAGACATCGGATGTTTGTGTCGTGACGTAGTTCTCCACATGGGGTGATGTGCAGGTGGCGGTCACCGACGCCGCGATCGACAAGATCAAGGGGATGATCGTCTCCGGCGAGCTGGCCCCCGGTGCCCGGCTGCCCAAGGAGGCCGACCTCGCGGAACGCCTCGGCCTCTCCCGCAACTCCCTGCGCGAGGCCGTCCGCGCCCTCTCCCTGATCAACGTCCTCGACGTCCGCCAGGGCGACGGCACCTACGTCACCAGCCTCGAACCCCGCCTCCTCCTGGACGCCCTCTCCTTCGTCGTCGACTTCCACCGCGACGACACCGTGCTGGAGTTCTTCCAGGTCCGCCGCATCCTGGAGCCCGCCGCCACCGCCATGGCCGCCACCAGCATGACCCCCGAGGACGTAGAAGACCTGAAAGGCATCCTCGACGCCCTCCCCGCCAACCCCACCATCGAGGAACTGGTCGCCAACGACCTCGAATTCCACCAGCGGATAGCCGTGGGCTCCGGCAACACCGTCCTCGCATCGCTGATCGAGAGCCTTTCCGCCCCCACCGCGAGAGCGAGGATCTGGCGCGGCCTCACCCAGGAGGGGGCCACCCTCAAAACCCAGGAGCAGCACCTCGCCATCTACGACGCCATCGCCACCCACCAACCGGAGATCGCCCGGAGCTGGGCCACCGTCCACATCTCCGGCGTGGAGGAATGGCTGCGCCGCGCGCTCTAGCGCCTCCTGGGCCGTCCGGACGGCTCGGGCCGGTTGGCGATCCAGCGCAGCAGCCGGAACGCCCGTTCGCTGATCACTTCGGATCCGAACAACGCCGCGGCGGCCACGGTGAGCGCGAGGCAGCTTTCCGCGCCGACGAGCACCGCGCCCATCAACGGGTGCGCCAGCCATGCCAGAGCGGGCCCGCCGAGGCCGGCGGCGCCGAACCCGAGCGCCCGGACATATCCCGTGGCGCCGTTCACCATCGTCGTGCCGGCGTTTCCCGGCGGCTCGCGGTCCGGCGGCCGGCTCATGGCGCGCCACCGGTCGCGGACCCGGCGGGAGGCCGCGCGTGGACGGGCCGGCCCGCCGGGTGAGGTTCACCTGCCTTTGGAAGGGATATTGTTACCCCTTCCGCTTGCGGCGGTACCGATTCCGATTGCACAGTCGAAATGGACACTTCGGACCTCTTCCGAGTTGAGGTCTGAAGGGCCACCCCTGAGTTCAGCGATCTCTTGCTTGGCGGCGGAATCGCCGAAGGAGGGGGTGGCCGGTTCATCGGGGATGTTCGCATCGACGGCGCCGCGTGATTCACGTGGGTGCCACGCGGGCCGGCGTGCTGCTTGTGTCGGGGAACGCTAAGGTCGTTCGTCCTGCGGGACGACCTGCGCGGTCGCCTTGGGCGGGGGCTTCCTCGGCCGCGGCGGCCGTTCGAACCGCGAACCCGTGAACCCCACCGGCTGATGGCCTTCCTCCCAGCGCGGCTCCGGCTGCCTCCGCGTCTCGGGCCGGACGGGCACCGTGATCTCCGGCCGGCCGGGCACCGTGTCCTGCACGTCGACGGGCGGCGCCGTGGGGGTGAGCTCCACCGGCGCGCCCTGCTGCAACATCCGCATCACGACGTTCAACTGGTTGTCGGTGTCGGGGTCGGGGTAGAGCAGCATGTCGATGAACCAGGCCAGCACCTCACCGGCGTGGAAGAGCCGCAGGGTGTCCTGAGCCGTGGTGCGGCTCAACTCGGGAAAGCAGCGGACCCCCTGCTCCAGGAGCGCCCTTTCGAGGTCCGCGCCCATGACGGCTTTGATCCTCGTCGTGGGTTCCCCGGAGATGTCACGCAACAACGCGGTCACTTCGCCGCGGTCGATGGTCAGGTAAGGCTGCCCGCCCAGGCGCTGCCGCAGCGTCTGCGCGAGTTTGACAAGATGCGTCCTCGTGGGCATCGCGCCTCCCCCGGAACTCCGGGAAAAAGTAAAAACAGTTAAATCCTTACTACCCCAGATCGGGAAGGAATGTCCGCGTGGACACCACTTCCCGGATCGCCGGTGACCGGGGTTCTCGCTGGTCAGCGACATCGCCCGGCAAAAGCATCGCCCTGGGTAACGAAAATATCACCTGAAGCTGGACGCGATATCCGTCCCCATATATGACGAACAGTTTTCGGCTTCGCCGGATACGCGACAATGAGAACGTTCAATAACAAGCGGAGTGGAGACGGCCACCCCGACGCGCCGGCCCTCTCCACGGCGTACCACCCGCTTCGGTGAGAGATCCTGTCAGGAGGGGGCGATGTGGTAGGGATGTGCACATGTCGGAGGTGGAGTCGCTTTCGGGAGAGGACCCCGAGCGGCTGGGTGAGTATCGGCTGATCGGGCGGCTCGGGGAGGGTGGGCAGGGGACCGTGTTCCTCGGGGTGACCGAGGGAGACGCTCGTGTCGCGGTGAAGCTGATGCGGTCGCGGCTGGACGACGAGCGGGCGCGGCGGAGGTTCGTGGGGGAAGTGGAGGCGGTGCGGCGGGTCGCGCCGTTCTGTACGGCGCAGGTGCTGGACGCGGATCTTTACGGGGATCGGCCGTACATCGTCAGCGAGTACGTCGAAGGGGTGTCGCTGCAGCGGTATGTGACGACGGAAGGGCCCCGGATCGGTGGGGCGATGGAGCGGATCGCGGTGGGGACGGCCACGGCGCTGGCGGCCATTCACGGGGCGGGGGTGGTGCACCGGGACTTCAAGCCGGGGAACGTGCTGCTGGGCATGGACGGGCCGCGGGTCATCGACTTCGGGATCTCGCGGCTGATGGACACGGCCACCACCACGGGACGGCTGCCGGTCGGCACGCCGGCGTACATCTCGCCCGAGCTGCTCAAGGGCGAGCGCGCCGGGCCCGCGGCCGACATGTTCGGATGGGCACTCACCGTGGCCTTCACGGCCAGCGGCCGGCACGCGTACGCCGCGGCGTCCCTGGAAGCGGTGTTCGGCCGCATCCTGTTCGGCGAGCCCGACCTGGACCCGCTGTCCGGCCCGCTGCGCGAACTCGTCGAGGAATGCCTCAAACCCGACCCGGACGACCGCCCCACCGCCGAAGAGGTCCTCCGCTACCTCATCGCCCGCCGTACGTCCTCCGCCCCGGCTCCGCTCTCGGCGGAGAGACGCCCCACCGCGGACGTCGAACTCCCCGGAGGCGAGGTCCTGGAAGCCGGCGCGTCACTGGCGGCACAGAAACCCTCTCTCGCCGACCTCGTGCAGACCCCCGCCACCCACGTCGAGGAAGCCGCCACCCTGCCCTTCGACCGCCAGACCGGCGAGCACGACGACCCTCCGACGCTCACCTTCCGCCTGGAACAGGAGGAACCCGGCGACGGAGACCTCTCGCCGCCGTCCCCGCCCGACACCCTGGAGACCCACCCCGGGCCACCGCGCCGCCGCAGGCCACGCTGGGCCGCCCGCGTGGCGGCGCTGGCCCTCCTGGTCGCCGGCACGGCGGGGGCCGCCCTGTGGCTCGGCATGACCGGCCACCTGGTCACCCCGCCCGCCCTGTTCGCCGGCAAGTGGACCGGCACCGCCGCGCACCCCACGGCCCGCCAGGTCTTCCCCGTCGAGATCGACCTCCCCGAGGGCGCCCCCGGCACCATGCGCTGGGGCCTCACCCTCCACTGCTCAGGCACCCTCCACAGCGCCACCACCACCGAATCCACGGCCACGTACCGTCTGACCGAGGTCGCCGGCACCCCCTGTCACCCCGGCACCCTGACCCTGACCAGAACCGGCCAGGACCAGCTCACCTTCCAGGTGATCCGGCAGGGCGAGACGACCCCCCGCTACTCCGGCACCGCCGTCCGGACGAGCTGACGACGCTCAGAAGGGGACGGTGAGACACGCCAGCCGCGCCCCCGCCTGCCCGGCGTGCCCGGCACCGGTATGGGTGTGCTCGGCATGGATCACCACCGACTTCGCCTGCCGATCGGTGAACCGCCACGCCTGCACCGCCTTGGCGACCCCGTTCCCCTGCGCGTCCGTCGTGAAGTCCAGCCAGATCTCGTTCCGCGGATTGGCGTACTTGGGATCGGTCGAAGGACTCTTCGGATCCTTCATGTGCTGATAGTGCGGCCCCGCGTCGTCTCCTCTGGCCCCGCACTGGTTCGTATGCGCGTGCGCCCCGTACTGGCGATTGGGCACCAGCCCCCGCGTCCGGAGCATCACTTGCATCCGCCCATCCGCACCGGGCACATAAGCGACCGCCGCCGCCGCGTTCACCGGCACCAGCTTCTGGTCATACGTAATAGCCTCCCGCCCTTGCGCGTAAGGCTCGAACCGCCCCACCGCCAGCACTATCTCCCGCTCGTCCACGGCCGGCCCCCCTTGGGCCCACCCGCCGGACGCCCCCGTGAGCAGGCCGAGAGGCACCAGCAGAGCCACGACCCCCGCGCGCACCGCCATGATCGCATCTCCTTCGTCCAGCCACCGCCAACTGAATTGTCATATGCCCGATTAACCGGATATGACAGAGATATCCGTGGTGAAATTTCCACAAGGCATAGACAACCACGACATGGCAACGACCGGCAGCCGAATCACTCGGCCAGGCTGCGACGAGCGACAAACAGCCGCCTTTAGCGAGATATCGCCCCAACCGGCGGAATATTTACTATCGCAGCAGTTTCTCCACGGCTGGACGATCTGGGTCAGTCGAAGACTTCCTCAATCGTTACGGCGTTGGCGGCACGACGGCCCCACGCCTCCAACTGGTCCAGGTCAGTACACGCGAAGACGCGGGCGCGCGTCTCGTCGCACACCGCGAACCCTCGAGCGGACAGCACCGCCAGAAGCATCTTCGCCTCACCTTTGGCCTCGCCCTCGGCTTCGCCCTGGCCGTACAGGCGACGGGCGAAGTCGCTTTTCCACTCGCGAGTGCCGGTGCTCATCATCGCCTCCAGGACGTGCCGGGCTGCTGCGGGAAGCATCGCCAGGACTTCATCAATATAACTCCCGGCCTGGTCGGGATCGATGTGCTCGAACGCGTCGAGCATCGCTGCCAGGACTTTTTCTCCGTGAGGACTGTCGGCATGGGTCAGCGCGGAGAGGACGGAGAGTTCGGGGTTGGTCTCGGCTTGACGGGGATCGGTGATGAGGGGGATCTCGTCAGGGCCGAGGACGAGCGGCCGGAGCACCGAGCCGGGATGGCCCAGGGATATCGGACGCCGGCACCAACCGGCGACGGGGGCGTTCGGAGTGATCACCAGCAGGACCACCGGGCATCGCATCCGAGCACGCAGGGTGGCCAGGTAGGCGGGCCAGCTCCAGGGCTTCGTCATGTCTTCACGGCGCTGGACCTCCACAATCACGGAGAGGATGGGGGTCTGGCCGGCGAGCAGGCTCACGACGGTGTCGGCGCGATACTCCGTCGGCTTGTGGTCGGCCAGCTCGCCCGATTCGACCCGCGCCTGATGGTATGCGGGGACGACATCGGGGCAGACGCAACCCAGCAGGTCAGCGGCCAGTGACGGGCGTTCCCTGATGAGTTCGAGCCAGATCTGGTGTTCCCGGGTCGGCATGACCAGAACACTACCAGTACACGATCAAACACTTACCGTAAACAGTGAGATCGCTTCGGGTTCAGCGACCAGGGCTTGGCGACAACACGGGGGCGAGATGCCAGCCGTCGATCCACGACGCCGGTGGCGGTGCGTCCTCAGCCAGGGCCCGCCTCGTCAGCGGCCCGCCCGGCGCACCAGTCGAGCACGGCGATCACCACGTCCCAGACGGCCTCGTCCGCCATCAGGTCGATCGGGAAAGACGGGTAAAGCTCCAGTTTGGCCGCCGGTAGGTCGATGCCGGGTGCCTCGTTGAGCCGCCGCCGCAGCTCGTCACGCAACAGGGGATCGACGAACGGGGGGCGTCGCTTCAGCGTGGCGAACGGCACCTCCACTGTTCTGGTGTAGAAGCGGACGAAGGCCAGCATCTCCTTGCCCCGCTTGACGACGGGGGCGCAGGAGGCGGACGCCGAACGGCCGAACTGCACCTCGCCGCCACGGCCGCGCCACCAGTCCAGCAGCCGCGACACCGCGCCGGCCGTCTGCGGTCCTTGCTCGTCACCGAGTTGCTGGAAGAAGCGCTGCTCGTGTTCGCCGACCGGTGTCCCGTCGTCCCCGGCGAGCTCCGCCTCGGTGAGATCCACGGCCATGGGAAGCTCCAGCAGCTCCGCAAGCTCGCGCGCCGAGATCCGCTGCGCGGGGTCGGCACGGTTCGCCGGGTTCAGCCGTACCCCCTCGGCACGCAGGACGTCACGGACGTCGCGGTCGTCGTGCTCATCCGGCCAGCGGAACCTCTCGGCGACCTGACCGGCCGCGTTGAGCACCCGGTGGGCGTTGAACACCCGCGTGCCGGACAGATGGGCGCCGACGGGGACGGCGTGGGAGCCGATCAGCTCCGCCAGGTCCCCGTACGTCGTCCAGGTTCCCGGGGGCAGCGCCGCGAGCGCCGAGTGCAGCAACGTCCAGTCCCGGGACGGGCCGGCCGGGCCGGCGTCCACCGGGCCCGGCCAGATGCCGATCGCCCGGGAGGCCAGTTCGTCGGCGCGGGCCTGGATCTCCGCCCTGCTCCACCGCTCCTGCCGGGCGATGTCCTGGTTCATGGTGATCCCGCTGTGCCGCAGCAGGTCGCGTTTCTCGGCGAAGGGGATGTTGCTCAGCTCGGAGTTGTAGCCGCTGAGCGTGAGGTTGCCCAGTGTGTGCACGAGCTCCTTGTGCAGCCGGTCGGCGTCCCCTTCCTGCGCCAGCATCTCCCGCCACTCGTCCGTCAGGCTCTGCGGCAGCACGTGCTCGATGGTGATCCTCTTGTCGGACAGCTCGACCGGCTCCTTGCCGCCGAACGACTCCTCCAGCCGGCGCAGCACGAGTTTCTGCTGCGCGGCCCGCCCCTGCCAGTAGAACGCCCGGTTGCGGATGTCGGCCCGGAACTGCTCGTCCGGTGACCAGTACAGCCGAGCTGGGGAAAGGCCCCGACGGACGACGTCGGCCACCGGCGCGTCCTCGGTCAGCTCCGGCGTCAGCCGCATGAAGATCCTGTTCAGGCTGCCGGTGGTGACCCCTCCCACCAGCCGGCGGACCAGGAAACTCTCGATGTAGCGCTGCGCCTCGACGACCTCCTCCTCCGTCGCCGCGCCGGCGTCGTGCAACTCCAGCAGCCGCATGACGACCGGGTAGGCGGTGTTGCCCTTCCAGTCGTTGAGGAACCGCAACCGCGCGTCGATCTCGGAGTTCCCGGCCGGTTCCAGCATGCGCCGCAGGTACCGCGCCCGCCGGGCCAGGTCCTTGACGTACGCCTCGACGCGCTCCTCCATGCGGGCCCGGTCCGAGGTCGCCTCGCGAAGCAGCTCCTGATGCCCCCGATAGGTGTCGTTGTACTGCGCCTCGTCCCCGCGGTCGAGGACGAGCGCGAGGTACATGAGCTGATCCATCCCCTTGGCGCCGAGCATGTGCTGCATGGGCAGCCAGTAGGTGTCGTACACGAACTGCCCCATGGTGGGCAGGTGCATGAAGACGTAGTTCCTGATCAGGTCGACCTGGCTGAGCCGCATCCCCGTGTTGTTGATGGACTCGAAGATCCGGAACGCGTTGTCGTCCCCCTCCACCACGATCTGCACGAGGTTCAGCCGGTTGAGCACCACGCTCTCGATCCGCGCGATGTCATGCGGATCGGCCGGGTCGTCCACCTCCGTCAGCATGGTGCGGAAGAACCGGTACGCCCCCGCGATCAGGCTCGTCGTGTCCCCGAACGGCAGCCCTTCCACACAGTCCTTGAACGCCTGCCGGTCCACCTGCGTGGGCAGCAACCGGTACCGCATGTCCCCCGGCCGGAACCTGTTGATCAGATGCGTCTCGTTGACCCGGTCCCGGGCCAGCGGATCCTCCGTCATCTGGTAGTCCCGCAACGCGCACAACGCCACCATCAACGTGGTCAGCCGCTGCTGCCCGTCCACCACCAGCCACTGCGAGTTCTCCGGCGAGTTGTCCGGCCCCGGCGCCAGCACCACCGACCCGAGAAAGTGACTGTTGTCCCTCCCGTGCTCCAGCCGCTCAGCCTGTAACGCGATGTCCCGCCACAACGTGGCAAGCTGCCCCCGCTCCCAGGAGTACGGCCGCTGGTACAACGGCACGAGCAGTTGCTTGTCCCCACCGATCAGCCCACGCAACGTCGTCTCGTTGGCCTTCACGACGACCGCCCTCCTGGAACGCCCCAGTCACGGAAGGCCAATGATGCTCTCACGAACGGTCGCCGGAGGCGAATGGAACACCGGGGAAACGCACCGGTTCCGTCGAAGCGCGGAAAACCTCACAGGCCGCCTTCTTCAAAGATCAGAAGATAAATCATCACGTTATGCGTTATATGGAGCGTAAACGAGCTGTAGTTGTACAACGAGTTCAGGAGACGCATTCGTGGGACATCTGTGCAGGACAATTTTGACACTGGCCGGTGGTCTGACGCTTTTATGTGTGCTTGCCGGCTGTGGAAGCGACACGCCTGGTGGAGTCAGCTCAGCCAGGTTCCAGCCCCCGGACACCAAGGCCGTGGATGGCACATCCCTCCTTTCCGCATTCATCGACACCGCCGAGCAGCGCAAGAAGCTGACCACCGCACGCGCCGGCCTGGTTGCCTCCTGCATGAAACGCCTTGGTTTCGCCGACTTCAAGAGCTTGGAGACCAAGGAACAAGGTGCGGAGCTCATCACGGGTCGCCGTTACCTTTACATCGAACCCGCGCAGGCGGCGCGCACGGGCTACGCGGAGGTGGCGGACGCAACCCCAGGCAAGCGCCGGACCGCGGATCAGGCGCGGGCCGTGACGCTGGAGGAACGCCGGGCACTGACCGGTGGCGGGGTGACCCTGAGCAACGGGCAGACCGTCCCGCAGGGCGGCTGCACCGCGGAGGCGAGCCGAATCCTCACCACGGGGGCATCTCAGCCAGATGACCTGCTCGTCTGGCGGCTGATGGCGGAGGCAGCGGCGCCTGCCCGGCAAAATGCCGAGGCCATACGGACAGCGGCTGGCTGGAGCGCTTGCATGAAGCAACGCGGTTTCGGCTACGCGACGCCGGAGGACGCCTGGAACGACGCCCGGTGGGTCAGGCAACCAGGCTCGGCGGTCAGCGACGACGAGCGCAGGGTCGCCACTGCGGACATGGAGTGCAAGAACCAGTCGGGCTACGTCATGGCGCTGTCGAACGCACAGAACGCGAACGAGAAAAAACTGGTCGAGCAGCACGCGGAGGCGCTCACGGCACTCGCACGGAACCGAGAGGTTCTCCTGCGTAACACCGAAATCGTCCTGAAGGGCGGACGACCGTGACCGTATTTCGCGCAGACAGCCAGGAGCCTTGATCAACCCCAGGAGCATGACGCGTGACCGACGTTTGATCAACCGAGTCGTGGCGACGGCGCTGGAGGCGCATCAGGCGCTCTGCTGACGCTTACCACGACCACTCCGACAGGGCGGATCAGCACGACGGCACCGTGACGGCCATTGCTCCCGGCGTCAGCCCTCCGGCGGTCTCGGGTGTCAGGCGGCGAGTTCGGTGCGGACGTGCTCTCGGAACTCGCGTACGGCGATGACGTCGCGGTGGGGTTCGAGTTGTGCGGTGAATCTCTCGACGAACTCCACGGCTCGGGTGGAGCTCAAGGACCTGGCCGTCGGCACCGCCGGTCGCGCGGTGTGCAGGGCTTGGTCCAGCTCGCCCAGGCCGAGATATGACTCGGCGGCATGCATGCGATTGAACTGTGCGGATCGCGCGAACTTACCCTCGAACGCGGCGACGGCTGTTTCGGCGCAGCGCAGTGCCCGCTGGTGCTCGCCGAGCAGGGCCCAGCAGCGTCCCATCTCGGCGCCGAGCTCTGGCAGGTCGTGCAGCGCTACCCACTCCGGATCCCGGTCGGTCGCACCCTGGGCGTAAGAACGCTCGGTCTCGGCGATCAGGTGCTCGACCTGGTGGGCACTGTGCCGGTCTCCGGACCGCACGGGCTTCGCCTGCGCGGCGGTCGCCCACGCTTGTCTGAGCGTCAGCAACGCCATCACGCGAGGCGGAGCCTGCGCTTCGCGTGCGGAGTCGACAGCCGCCCCGGCGAGCCGGACGGCCCAGCGGGCCTGGTCGATGTGGAGCGCCTGCTGGGTCATCTCGGTCAGCACCCACGCGGCGGTCAGTGGATCATCGCCTGCCTTCGCCAAGCTCAGCGCCACGCCGAAATGCCGCTGGGCCTGGCCGTGGTTGCCCATGTCGAAGGCCGTCCACCCCGCCATCCCCGTCATGGCCGCCGCCGCGCTCATCAGCTCGGCACCCACCCGCTCGTCGTACCGGCCCCTGAGCAGCGGTGTCACCACCTCGTTGAGGTACCGCACCACCACCGGGCGGACCAGTCCGGCACCGAACCGCATGTCCATCTGCCGGAACCCCTCGCACGCGGCGCGAACCCGGACGGCGTCCGCATGCCCCACCGACCGTCCCAGCCCCTGGCCGGCGACCGCACGAACCGGAGCGTCGTAGGCCACCGACGCCAGCCATTCCCCAAGGGCGGCCGGTACGAACGGCAGCGTGGCAAGCAGGTGACGCCGGGACGGGTCCATCTCCAACCTCCACAATTGCTCGGCCGCCTTCACGGTAGCCATGGGTTCGGACGCGCCACAGTCGGCGAACGGCCAGGGTGTTGTGCCCCCGGCGGTCCAGCCGTCCACCCATCGCTCCACCTCGGCCGCGTCGGCGCCGAACGCCGCCGCGATGAGCCGCCGGTGGCGGGCCCGCACCCCCTGCTCGCCGCGCTCCCACCGGGCCCATGTCGTCGAGGACACCCCGACGACCTCGGCGGCGTCCTCCTGGCTCATGCCGCGCCGCTTGCGTTCCCGGGTCAGTTCCGGACGGCCCGTACGTCCCTGCGGTGCACCCACGCGTCCTCCCCCTCCGTATCCGAATGATCGCTCATTGTGACGAGAAGCACCCTCGGCGCGCCACCGGTCCAGGCGAAACGACCAGGGAGCGACCAACCCGGGACACGGCGACTCCCGTACCGGACGAATGATCACGGACCGGCATTCCGGCCGGGTCACCGTATGGCTTTTCCTTCTGCCACAGTCACCCACCGGAACGGAGCGTCACCATGCGGACCACCGACGACGACCAGGCCGACCCCCCGGAGCCCTATGCCTCCCCCACCATGGGACGGCACACCGGGCCGAAGCAGAGTGGCGACTTCCGCGTCATGGTCAAGGTGCTGCGGGCCGGGTCGGCCGCCCGGCGGGCACGCGGGGTCGTGCGGGGCGTCCTGCGCCAGGCCGGCGTCCCCGCCGATGCCGTGGCCGACGCCGAGATCGTCGTCGCGGAGCTGGCCGCGAACGCCGAGAAGCATGCCCGTCCACCGTACGAGCTGCGCATCACCTACGTCGGCAGAGTCCCCACCTGGTGCGAGATCGTGGACGGCGACCCGGACAGCCGAGAAGTCCACCTGATCCTGGACCACCTCGACACCCTCACCGACGGCCCCTCACCCCCTCCCACCGGCGAGCCGTCCACCCTTCTCGCCGAGAACGGCCGCGGCCTCCTCATGGCCCACCACCTCTCCCAGGGAGGCTGCCGCGTCTACCCGACCACGATCCTCACCACCAGCACCCCCGGCAAAGCCGTCGCCTTCCCTCTCCCGGCCTGCTCCGGTGACCTCTCACTCTGAACAGAACCGCCGCCCCTCAACGTCCAGCACGGCTGACGTTCCTGACCGGGTGGTCCGACTCGCAGTAGCTTCACGCGACCTTCTCTGCATTCATCGGATGTCTTCAGGGAAGGATTACGCAGAGGGGGAGGCCGGTCCAGCAGCCTCAGGTCTCGGGCTCGTATTCATCCGATGCCTGGATGTCCAGATGGACACGTTACAGAGCCGGTGTATCACCCAGCGCATCCCGTGCCAGGCCCTGTCGCTTGACCGCTCCCCGTGCCCGTAATAGAACACGTTTCAGTAACGTGTGTCCCGCAAGGCGTTTCGACAAGACCCGTCAGGTGGCCTTATGGATATCGACCTCGTCGACCAGGATGTCTACGCGCGCGACGGCGCCCCGCACGACCAGTTCGCATGGTTGCGGGCCAATGATGCCGTGTTCTGGCATGAGAAGGGCGCGGAGGAGGGCTGGCCGGGTTTCTGGGCGGTCACGCGGCACGAGGACGTCGTGCAGGTGTCGCGCAACTCCGAGCTGTTCTCCTCCAGCAGGAAGCTCGCGTTGTTCGACGAGATGCCTGAGGAGCAGGTCCTGCTCCAGCGCCTGATGATGCTCAACCAGGACCCCCCGGAGCACACCCGCCGGCGTTCCCTGGTGAACCGCGGATTCACCCCGCGCCAGATCGGCCTGCTGGAAGACCACATAAGAGAGATCTGCCACAACCTCGTGGACGACGCCCTCGCCAAGGGCGACATCGACTTCGTCACCGACGTGGCCGCGCCGCTCCCCCTCTATGTGATCTGCGAGCTGCTCGGTGCCCCGGTCGAGGACCGCAACAAGATCTTCGAGTGGTCCAACCGCATGATCGGCGCGCAGGACCCCGACTACGCCGCCGCCCCCGACGACGGCCAGCAGGCCGCGTCCGAGGTCTACGCCTACGCCAACGCGCTGGCGGAGAAACGCCGGGTGAACCCCCAGCCGGACATCGTCACCAAGCTGCTCCAGCCGGGGGAGAACGGCGAGACGCTGTCGGTGGAGGAGTTCGACCTGTTCGTCCTCCTGCTCGTCGTGGCAGGCAACGAGACCACCCGCAACGCCGCGTCCGGCGGCATGCTCGCGCTGTTCGAGCACCCCGAGCAGTGGGAGCGCCTGGTGGCGGACCCGTCGCTGGCCGCCTCGGCCGCCGACGAGATCGTCCGCTGGGTCTCCCCCGTCAACCTGTTCCGGCGCACGGCCACCCGTGACACCGTGCTCGGCGGCAAGCAGATCAAGGAGAACGACAAGGTCGTCGTCTTCTACTCCTCGGCCAACCGCGACGAGTCGATCTTCTCGGCGCCCGGCACGTTCGACATCGGCCGCGACCCCAACCCGCACATCGGGTTCGGTGGCGGCGGCGCGCACTTCTGCCTCGGCAACCACCTGGCCAAGCTGGAGCTGCGCGTGCTGTTCGAGGTGGTGGCCCAGCGCATGCCCGGCCTGCGGCCCGCGGGCGAGGTCACGCGGCTGCGGTCCTACTTCATCAACGGCATCAAGTCGATGCCCGTGGAGGTCTGAGCCTGGTCTCCCGCGCCCTCACGGCCCGGTGGGGGCGCGGGACTTGGGTTACAAGTAGTTGACTCGCGTATATACAGATAAAGCTACGCGTTCGTATAGTCCCGCCATGAACCAGTTGAGAAATCCTCCACGTGGCGCGCGGATCGCCGAAGGCGTCAGCCGCGCCTACGCGGACTTCGCAGCCCTCGTGGAGGGTCTCACGCCCGAGCAGTGGCGGCGGCCGACCCGCTGCTCCGGCTGGGAGGTGCGCGACATCGCCGGGCACGTCACCGGCCTGGCCAAGGACATCGCCGACGGTTTCGGCGCCACCCGCACCGGGGACCAGCAGGCCGCCGCGCTGCGCGACCGGGAGCCCGCCGAACTGGTCAAGCCGTTGCGCCGCGCGGCCTGGGCGATCGTGGACCTCCTCAACGGGCTGGAGGAGGCGTCCTGGCACAAGCCGGGGCCGCTGCCCGGGCTCGACAGGGAGCAGAGCGCGATCCGGCTGTGGCACGACCTGTTCATCCACACCGACGACGTGCGGAACGCGCTCGGGCTGCCGTCCGACCGGGGGCCTGGGCTCGGCGCGTCCCTGGACGACGTGTTGCGGAGGCTGCACGAGAGCGGGTTCGGGCCCGCGCGGGTCGTGCTCACCGGGGTGGGCGAGGAGCCGCAGGAGGTCGAGTTCGGGTCTCCGGGGCCGGACGTCCCGGCGGTCACGGTGGACGCGATGGACTTCCTGATGGTGTCCACGGGGCGGGCCGATCCCGCGTCGCTGGGGTTCGGGCCGGAGGTCAACATCTACCGGGAGTGATTCGGGCCTAGTATTCCGATCACCCGGTTTCCGGCCTTTGGAGATGCTTCATGTCCGACCTGCGTCCGGCTCCGGCCGGGGTCGATCCCAACACGCCGAGCGCGGCGCGCATCTATGACTACGCCCTCGGGGGCAAGGACAACTACGAGGCGGATCGGGTCGCGGCCGAGAAGGCGTTCGCCATGGCGCCGGAGATGCCGGTGATGGCGCGGCAGAACCGGGCGTTCCTCGGGCGCGCGGTGCGGTTCCTCGCCGGGGAGGCGGGGGTACGGCAGTTCCTGGACATCGGGTCGGGGTTGCCGACGCAGCAGAACGTGCACCAGGTGGCCGCGGAGGCCGCCGAGGGGACGCGGGTGGTGTACGTCGACTACGACCCGCTGGTGGTGGCGCACGGGGACGCGCTGGTGGCGGACACGCCGGGGGTGGCGTTCATCCGGGGGGATCTGCGGCGGGTGGAGGACGTCCTGGCGCATCCTGACCTCGCGATCGACTTCTCCGAGCCGGTGGCCGTGTTGCTCGTGGCGGTGCTGCACTTCGTGCGGGACGAGGAGCGCGCGTACGAGGTGGTGGACCTGCTCCGGGACAGAATGGCGCCGGGGAGCTATCTCGCCCTGTCCCATGTCACTCCCGACCCGCATCCGGAGGAGACGGCGGAGCTGGTGCAGGTGTCCACCAAGGCCGGGGCACCGTGGGTCGCGCGGAGCCGGGAGGAATTGCTGCGGTTCTTCGGTGACTTCGAGCTGGTCGAGCCGGGGCTGGTGACCGCCCCCGAGTGGCGGCCCGGGATCGCGCGGCCGGTGGACTTCGGGAAGATGTGGGTGCTCGCGGGGGTCGGCCGCAAGGTCTGATCGGCTCGGCGCCGTATGAAGGCGCCGGATTCGCCGTACCACGTCCCGCCGCGTCGGCGCCGGGAAAGGGGTGCGCTGGTGCGGGTGTTCCAGCGGGCCGCGCGAGCGCTCGCACGCGCGGCCGCTCAGACAGCGCGGCCGCTCAAACAGCGCGGCCGCTCAGACAGCGCGGCCGCTCAGACGCTCGGACGTGCGGCCGCTCGGACGTGCGGCCGCTCGGACGTGCGGGTGCTCAGACGTGCGGGTACTCAGACGTGCGGGTACTCAGTCGCTCGGGGGAGGTCAGGGCCAGGAGGAGTCCTGGTCGGGGTCGCCGCCGCCGGCCAGGAGGCGGGTGTCGGAGTCGACCATCATGGCGATCAGGTCCTCGAAGGGGACCGAGGGTTCCCAGCCGAGTTGCATCCGGGCCTTCTTGGGGTCGGCGCACAGGAGGTCCACCTCGGCGGGGCGGTGGAGGGCCGGGTCGAGGACGACGTGGCGTTCCCAGTCGAGGCCGGCGGCGGTGAAGGCGGCTTCCACCAGTTCGCGTACGGAGTGGGTGCGGCCGGTGCCGATGACGTAGTCCTCGGGGGTGGCGGACTGGAGCATCATGCGCATGGCGCGGACGTAGTCGCCGGCGTAGCCCCAGTCGCGGCGGGCGTCGAGGTTGCCGAGGCGCAGTTCGGTGGCGAGACCCACCTTGATCCGTGCGGCGCCCAAGGTGATCTTGCGGGTGACGAACTCGGCGCCGCGGCGGGGGGACTCGTGGTTGAACAGGATGCCGGAGACGGCGAACATGCCGTACGACTCGCGGTAGTTCTGGGTGAGGAAGTGGCCGTACGCCTTGGCGACGCCGTACGGCGAACGCGGGTGAAAAGGCGTCAGCTCGTTCTGCGGGGTCTCGCGGACCTGGCCGAACATCTCCGAGGACGACGCCTGGTAGAAGCGGATCTGCCCGGAGGCGGCCGCCCGGGACGAGGTGATGCCCGAGCACACCCGGATGGCCTCCAGCATGCGCAGCACACCCATGCCGGTGACCTCGGCGGTCAGCTCGGCCTGCTCCCACGACATCGGCACGAACGAGATCGCGCCGAGGTTGTAGACCTCGTCGGGCGCGACCCGCTCCACCGCGGAGATCAGGGACCCCTGGTCGAGCAGGTCCCCGCGGACGAGCTGGACGTCCCTCAGTTGCCGGCGCACCCGCGAGACCCGGGGGTTGGCCTGCCCGCGCACCAGGCCCCAGACTTCGTAGCCCTGGTCCAGCAGATGCTCGGCGAGGTAGGAACCGTCCTGCCCGGTGATGCCAGTGATCAGAGCACGCCTGGCCAACAGGTCCTCCAGTTCTTCGGGCCCCCGGGGGAGATGCTTCGCCCGAACTTGGACTTTAAGAGGCGAATGTACCGCCACGAGGTCCGTCAAGCGCTATGGGCAGCCCCACGAGGTGTGCCCAACCTACCTAGAACCGGTTCTACCGAGCAGCGTTCGGTTAACCTAACATCCCAGTTCGCACGGTGTGCGGGAAAGATGAGGTGCGATTCCCATCACGGTAGGGGTCTAGCACTAGATGGTAGTCTTCGCAGCTAAGATCGGCTTTTGCGGTACATGCCCCGTTTCGGGGGCGATCGAACAGCAGCCCGGAAGGGGTGTCCGTGGAGGTTCCGAAGCGACGGCCCGATCCCACCGGTGCCCCGGACCGCCCCCTGCGCGTCGCGCTCCTGTCGTACCGCAGCAAGCCCACCTGCGGCGGCCAGGGCGTCTACCTGCGCCACCTCAGCCGCGAGCTGGTCGCCCTCGGCCACAGCGTGGAGGTGTTCTCCGGCCAGCCCTACCCGGAGCTGGACGAGGGCGTCGTGCTCACCAAGGTGCCGAGCCTCGACCTGTACCGCGACGAGGACCCCTTCCGCACGCCGGCGCTGAAGGAGTACCGCGACTGGATCGACGTGCTCGAAGTGGCCACCATGTGGACGGCCGGCTTCCCCGAGCCCCTGACGTTCAGCCTGCGGGCCCTGCGTGAGCTGAAGCGCCGCCAGGGCGACTTCGACGTGGTGCAGGACAACCAGACCCTCGGCTACGGCCTGCTCGGCATCCAGAAGCTGTTCCCGGTCGTCGGCACGATCCACCACCCGATCAGCGTGGACCGGCGCATCGAGCTGCGCGCCGCCCCGCCGCGCAAGCAGCTCTCCATGCGCCGCTGGTACGGCTTCGTGCGCATGCAGAGCATCGTCGCGCCCCGCCTGAGCCCGATCCTCACCGTCAGCGAGTCGAGCCTCGCCGACATCCACCGCGACTTCAACGTGCCACAGCGCAACATGCGGCTCATTCCCCTCGGCGTGGACACCCGCTACTTCCACCCCCGCCCGCACCTGCCGAAGCGCAAGGGCTCGATCGTCGCGGTGGCGAGCGCCGACTCCCCCATGAAGGGTGTCGCGACGCTGCTGCGCGCGGTCGCCAAGCTGGCCACCGAGCGGGACGTCCACCTGACCGTGGTCAGCAGGCCCACCCCGGGCGGCCCCACCGAGAAGCTCGTGCAGGAGCTCGCGCTCGGCGACCGGGTGCGGTTCGTGCACGGAATCTCCGACGACGAACTCGGCGAGCTGATCGCCACCTCGGAGATCTCCGTGGTGCCGTCGCTGTACGAGGGCTTCTCGCTGCCCGCCGTCGAGCACATGGCCTGCGGCACCCCGCTGGTGGCCAGCCGCACCGGCGCGCTGCCCGAGGTGGTGGGCGACGCCGCCGTCCAGGTCGCCCCGGGCGACCCCGAGGAACTGGCCGGCGTGCTGCGCCGCCTGCACGACTCCCCCGGGGAGCGGGAGCGGGTCGGGAAGGCGGGCTACGACCGGGTCATGGAGCGGTTCACCTGGAACGTGGTGGCCAGGCGGACCGTGGAGGCGTACCGCGAGGCCATCGAGGCGAGGGCGAAAGGGGAGCGCTAGGTGCTGACGGTCGACTTCGGGAGGCTGACGGTCGGGCCGGGCCTTCGGGTGCTGGACCTCGGCTGCGGCGGCGGGCGGCACGCCTACGAGGTGCTGCGCCGCGGCGCCGACGTGGTCGCGTTCGACCAGGACGCGGCGGAGCTGCAGAGCGTGGCCGTCATGTTCGCCGCCATGGACAAGGCGGGCGAGGTCCCCCCGGGCACGACGGCGGAGACCGTCACAGGGGACGCGCTGGCCATGCCGTTCCCCGACGCGTCGTTCGACCGGGTCATCGCGGCCGAGGTGCTTGAGCACATCCCGGACGACATGGCGGCGATGCGTGAGATCCACCGGGTGCTCAAGCCCGGCGGCACGGCCGCGGTCACCGTGCCGAGCTTCCTGCCCGAGCGCATCTGCTGGGCGCTGTCGGAGGCGTACCACACCGCGCCGGGCGGCCACGTGCGCATCTACACGCTCGCCGAGCTGACCGCGAAGCTGAAGGCCACCGGCCTGGAGATCGGCCCGCACCACCACGCGCACGGGCTGCACTCGCCGTACTGGTGGATCAAGTGCGCGGTCGGGGTGGACGACGACGAGCACCCGCTCGCCAAGGCTTACCACCGGCTCCTGGTCTGGGACATCATGAAGCGCCCGGCGGCCACCCGCATCGCCGAGGCGGTGCTGAACCCGTTGATCGGCAAGAGCGTGGTGATCTACGTACGGAAGCCGGCATGACGGCAGGCGACCGGCTCCCCTCGGTGCCGGGGGTCATCACCGCCGAGCAGGTCCTCGCCACCGCGCGCAGCATCGCCGCGGTCCAGGAGCACGACGGCGGGGTGCCGTGGCCGGAGGGCCACGTGGACGCCTGGAACCACGTCGAGTGCCTGATGGCGATGTCCGTGGCCGGGCTCACCGCCGAGGTGCGCGAGGGGTACGACTGGCTGCTGCGGCACCAGCGCGCCGACGGCTCATGGCCGCAGAAGGTCGTGCGCGGCCGGGCCGCCGAGACCGCCGGGGAGAGCAACCACGCCGCGTACCTCGCGGTCGGGGTGTGGCACGAGCTGCTGGTCACCGGGGACGAGGACTTCGCCCGCCGCATGTGGCCTGCGGTGCGCCGGGCGCTCGACTTCGTGATGGGGCTGCAGACCGCGCGCGGCGAGATCATCTGGCAGCGCACCGCCGCGGGTGAGCCCGCCGGTTTCGCCCTGCTGACCGGGTGCTCGTCCATCTACCAGGGGCTGCGCTGCGGGGTGCTGCTCGGCGAGCACCTCGGCGCGCCGCAGCCGGACTGGGAGCTGGCGGCCGGGCAGCTCGGCCACGTCATCGCGGCCCACCCCGAGGCGTTCGCCGACAAGAGCCGCTTCTCCATGGACTGGTACTACCCGGTGCTCGGCGGCGCGGTGCGCGGCGCGCAGGCACGGGCCCGGCTGGCGGAGCGGTGGGACACCTTCGTGGTGCCAGGGCTCGGCGTGCGCTGCGTGTCCGACCAGCCGTGGGTCACCGCCGCGGAGTCGTGCGAGCTGGTGCTGACGCTGGACGCGCTCGGGGACGCCGAGCGGGCGCACGCGGTGTTCCGCGACGTGCAGCACATGCGGCACGAGGACGGCTCGTACTGGACGGGCTGGCAGTTCGTGAACCGCAACTGGTTCCCGCACGAGCAGTCGGCCTACACCGCCGCCGCGGTGGTGCTGGCCGCCGACGCCCTGTCGGGCACCACGCCCGCCGCGGCCCTGTTCCGGGACGCCGGCCTGTACTCGCCGCCGGTCACCGACCCCGCCACCTGCGGCTGCTCCCCCACGCCGAGCCGCACCTGACGGCTCAGCCGGCGCGCTCCAGCACCCGCAGGGACCCCTCCACCCGTACCTCGTGGAACTCGCCGGAGGCGAGGGCCCGCTGGTACACGCGGTAGGGGCCCTGGCCGCCGCGGGCGGGGTCGGGGTAGATGTCGTGGAACGCCAGCGCGCCGCCGGGCATCACGTGCGGCGCCCAGCCCTCGTAGTCGAGGCTGACCGGCTCCTCGGAGTGGCCGCCGTCGATGAAGAGCATCGCGAGCGGGGTGTTCCAGTAGCGGGACACGACCTCCGAGCGCCCGACGACCGCGATGACGGTGTCCTCCAGCCCGGCCGAGGCGATGGTGGAGCGGAAGAACGGCAGGGAGTCCATCTTGCCGAAGCGCAGGTCCATCAGCGTCGGGTCGTGGTGGGCCCAGCCGGGCTGGATCTCCTCCGAGCCGCGGTGGTGGTCCACGGTGAACACGACCGTGCCCCTCTCGCGGGCCGCGGCCCCGAGGTACACGGCGGACTTGCCGCAGTAGGTGCCGATCTCGCAGATGGGACCGCGCTCACCGTAGGCGTGGGCGGTCTGGAACAGCGCGAGGCCCTCCGGCTTCGGCATGAACCCCTTGGCCCGCTCGGCCGCGTGCCGCAGCTCGGCCGGCAAGGTCGGATCAGTCATCGTTTTCCCCTGAGTACGGCAACGGGGCAGCACACTACCGTTCAACGTTCCGCCCATCGAGAGGGTGCCCCCGCCAAGATCCGATCACGCCCGAACAATATTCCGTCCTGCCCTTGCCACCCCTGGTGGAACGTGTTCTACTTCCTGGGTGAACCAGCGTGCCCGCATCGCGATGAGCGAGGAGGAGGTCGCGGAGCTCCTGCGTGAGTGCCGCAAGCTCCAGCTCGGCACCATCAATCCCGATGGGACGCCGCACATGGTGACGATGTTCTACGGCCTGGTCGACGGCAGGGTCGCCTTCTGGACGTACGGCAAGGCCCAGAAGCGGCGCAACATCGAGCGCGACCCCCGGGTGAGCTGCCTCATCGAGGCGGGCGACGACTACTTCGAGCTGCGCGGCGTGCTGATCTACGGCACCGCGCGCCTGATCGACGCGCCGGCCGAGGTCCTGGACGTCGGCATGGAGGTCACCAGGCGCATGGCCCGCCTCCCCGTCGAAGGGCCCGCCGAAGAACTGCGCGGCTACGTCGAGCACACCGGCCGCAAGAGGGTCGCCTACCTCGTCGAGCCGACACGTGTGGTCTCCTGGGACCATCGCAAGCTGACCGCCCCCGCCACGGCTTAGTCTCACCTTCATCCACATCCACGCCAGGAGGGGCAAAGATGAAGATCAAGGTCGACTACGACGTATGCGAGGCCAACGCCGTCTGCATGGGCCTCGCACCCGAGGTCTTCAACGTCGACGACGACGACAACCTGCACGTGCTGCTCCCGGAACCACCGCCGGAGATGCTGGACCGTGTGCGCCACGCGGTCCGTTCCTGCCCCAAAGCCGCGCTCTCCCTGGAAGAGGAGTAGCACGCCCCCCTAGGAGGTCCTTCATGCGAGCCGCGATGCTGCACGCCGTCGGGGATGACAAGCTCGACATCCGCGACGACTTCACCCTCGCCCCAATGGGTCCCACGGACGTCCGCGTGAAGATCAAGGCGACCGGGGTCTGCCACTCCGACCTCTCGGTGATGACCGGGGTGCTGCCCATGCCGCTGCCGGTGATCCTCGGGCACGAGGGCGCGGGCGAGGTGCTGGAGGTCGGCGGCCACGTCACCTCGGTGGCGCCCGGTGACCACGTCGTCGTCAACTGGACCCCGGCGTGCGGCGCGTGCGACCGCTGCGTCGGCGGCCAGCCGTACCTGTGCATGACCTACGTGATGGAGAGCTTCACGCTGCCCCGGTTCCGGTACGGCGGGGAGACCCCGGCGTTCGGCATGGTCGGCTGCGGCACCTGGGCAGAGGAGATCGTCGTGCCGTGGCAGGGCGCGATCAGGATCGACCCGGAGGTGCCGTACGAGGTCGCGGCGCTCATCGGCTGCGGCATCACCACCGGCGTCGGAGCGGTGGTCAACACGGCGAAGCTGCGCCCCGGCTCGACGGCCGTGGTGATCGGGTGCGGCGGCGTCGGCCTGTCGGTGATCCAGGGCGCCCGGCTGTCCGGCGCCACCACGATCCTCGCGGTGGACCCGCTGGAGTCCAAGCACGCCCTCGCCAAGAAGGTCGGCGCCACCGACGCGTGCACGCCCGGGCAGATGACGGAAGCCGTCGCCTCGCTCACCGGCGGCCAGGGCTTCGACTACGGCTTCGAGGTGGTCGGCAGGTCCCAGACCATCCTCGCGGCCTGGCAGGCGACGCGCAGGGGTGGCGACGTCGTCGTGGTCGGGGCGGGCGCCATGGACGACATGGTGTCGCTGCCGGCGTTCAACCTGATGTTCGACGGCAAGAAGCTGCACGGCTCGCTGTACGGGGACAGCGACGTCCGCCGTGACTTCCCGCTGTTCGCCGGGTTGTGGAAGGCGGGCAAGCTGGACCTGGAGAGCATGATCAGCTCGCGCATCCGGCTCGGCGACCTCAACGACGCCGTGGCGGCGCTGCGGGGCGGCGAGGTGCTGCGGCAGGTCGTGGTCTTCGACTAGCGGTCAGGACCGGCCCGCCGGAGCAGGGCGGGCCGGCCGGTAACCGAACGGGGCCGGCCGGGGAGGGGGAAGGAAACCGGCCGGCCGCCGCCCGTCATCGGGGAGTAGCGCTCACTCCGAGGAGAAGGCCGCGTCGAAGGCGGCCGCGGGCGGGGTGATCGCGTTGAGCGTACGGATGTAGGCGAGGGCCTCGGGGGCGCCGGACAGGCGGTCCATGCCGGCGTCCTCCCACTCGATCGAGATCGGGCCGTCGTAGCCGATCGAGTTGAGCGCGCGGAAGCAGTCCTCCCACGGCACGTCGCCCCGGCCGGTGGAGACGAAGTCCCAGCCCCTGCGCAGGTCCGCCCACGGCAGGTGCGAGGACAGGCGGCCGCGGCGTCCGTCGCCGATGCGCACCTTGGCGTCCTTGCAGTCCACGTGGTAGATGCGGTCGGCGAAGTCGAGGATGAAACCCGCCGGGTCGATCTGCTGCCACACCATGTGCGAGGGGTCCCAGTTGAGGCCGAACGCCGGGCGGTGCCCGATGGCCTCCAGGGTGCGCACGGTGGTGTGGTAGTCGTAGGCGATCTCGCTCGGGTGCACCTCGTGGGCGAACCGCACGCCGACCTCGTCGAACACGTCCAGGATGGGGTTCCACCGGTCGGCGAAGTCCTGGTAGCCCGCGTCGATCATGGAAGGGGAGACCGGGGGGAACATCGCGACGGTGTGCCAGATGGACGACCCGGTGAAGCCCACCACCGTGTTCACGCCCAGCTTGGCCGCGGCCCGCGCGGTGTCCTTGATCTCCTCGGCCGCGTTGCGCCGCACCTCCTCAGGGTCGCCGGAGCCCCAGATGCGGGCCGGCAGGATGCCCTTGTGGCGCTCGTCGATCGGGCTGTCGCAGACCGCCTGGCCGACCAGGTGGCTGGAGATCGTCCATACCTTCAGCCCGTGCTTGTCGAGGATCTCCAGCTTGCGGGGGATGTAGGAGTCGTCGGCCAGGGCCTTGTCGACCTCGAAGTGGTCGCCCCAGCAGGCGATCTCCAGGCCGTCGTAGCCCCACTCGCCGGCCAGCCTGCACACCTCCTCGAACGGCAGGTCGGCCCACTGGCCGGTGAACAAGGTGATCGGTCGCGTCATGTCCGCTCCTCGTAGATCGGTGATGGACGGCGGCGGTCAGCCGTCGACCGTGGTCCAGCGGCTGTCGTCGGCCGCGCTGCGCTCCACAGCGGCCAGGACCCGCTGCACCCGCAGCCCGTCGGCGAACGACGGCTCGGGGTCGGTGCCGTTCCCGACCGCCTCAAGGAAGTCCTTCACCTCGTGGGTGAAGGTGTGCTCGTACCCGAGGCCGTGACCGGGCGGCCACCAGGCCCCCGCGTACGGGTGGCCGGCCTCGGTCACGTAGACGCGCCGGAACCCGGCCTCCTCGGCGGGGAGGGTCTGGTCGTGGAACCACAGCTCGTTCATCGACTCGAAGTCGAAGGCGAGGCTGCCGAGCGAGCCGTTCACCTCGATGCGCATGGCGTTCTTGCGGCCGGTGGCGAACCGGGTGGCCTCGAAGGACGCGACCGCGCCACCCGACAGCCTGGCGGTGAACAGGGCGGCGTCGTCCACGGTGACCGCGCCGGTCGCGCCGCCGCTCCCGGCGGCGCTGAGGCCGGCCGAGTCCTCGGCGAGGGGCCGTTCCTTGACGAACGTCTCGGTGATGCCCGAGACACCGACCACCTGCTGGCCGGTGATGAACTGCGCGGTGTCCACGATGTGCGAGGCGATGTCGCCGAGGGCACCCGAGCCCGCCTTGTCCTTCTGCAGCCGCCACACCAGCGGGAACTCCGGATCGGCGATCCAGTCCTGGAGGTACACGGCGCGGACGTGCCGGATGTCGCCGATCCGCCCCTGCTGGACCATGCGCCGGGCCAGCGCCACGGCGGGCACCCGGCGGTAGTTGAACGCGACCATGCTGCGCACGCCCCGCGCGGCGGCCCGCTCGGCGGCGGCCACCATCGCCTCCGCCTCCTCGACGGTGTTGGCGAGCGGCTTCTCGCACAGCACGTGCTTGCCGGCCTCCAGCGCCGCGATCGCGATCTCGGCGTGCGAGTCACCCGGCGTGCAGATGTCCACGATGTGGACGTCGTCGCGTTTGATGAGTTCCTTCCAGTCGGTCTCCACCGCCGCCCAGCCGAGCTGGGCGGCGGCGGCGGCCGTACGTTCGGCGGACCGTCCGGAGAGAACCGCCATGACCGGAGCGACCGGCAGGTCGAAGAACGCGCCGACGGCGCGCCACGCCTGAGAGTGCACGCGCCCCATGAACGCGTATCCGACCATGCCGACCCCGAGCGCCGGCCTTGTTTCAGTCACGAGTAACCCCCCGATTTCAGGATTCGAAGCCCAGTGGCAGGTACTGCTGGGCGTTCTCCTTGGTGATGGTCTCCGACGCCAGAGTGATCGACTGCGGCACCTGGTTCTCCACGAGGTCGCTCATGCCCTTGCCCTGCGCGATGAGGCGGGCCAGCTTGATCGCCGAGGAGGCCATCGTGGGGCTGTAGGTGACCGTGGCCTTGAGCACGCCGGAGTCGGCCTGGATGTCGCGCATGGCGTTGGCGGACCCGGCGCCGCCGACCATGAAGAACTCGTCGCGGCCGGCTTCCTTGATGGCGGCGAGCACGCCGATGCCCTGGTCGTCGTCGTGGTTCCAGATGGCGTCGATCTTCTTGTGCGCCTGGAGCAGGTTGGTCGCCACCTGGGTGCCGGACTCGACGGTGAACTTGGCGTCCTGCTGGGCGGTCACGCTGAAGCCGTAGGTCTTCAGGGCGTCGGCGAAGCCCTTGCTGCGGTCCTGGGTGAGCGGCAGCGTCGCGATGCCCTGGATCTCCAGGATCACCGGGTTCGACACCCCGGCCTGCTTGAGCTTGTCGCCGATGTAGTGGCCGGCGGCCACACCCATGCCGTAGTTGTCGCCGCCGATCCAGGTGCGGTACGACAGCTTGTCGGGGAACACCCGGTCCAGGTTGATGACCGGGATGCCGGCGTCCATCGCCTTGCGTGCCACCTGGTTGAGCTGCTCGCCGTCGTTGGGCAGGATCACCAGCGCGCCGACCTTCGCCTGGATCAGCGACTCCACCGCGGAGATCTGCTGGTTGATGTCGTTGGTCGGCTCGACCGGCTTGAACTCGACATCGGTGTACTGCTTGGCCTGGGCCTCGGCGTTCTTGGCGATGGCCGCGATCCAGCCGTGGTCGGCCGCGGGCGCGGAGAAGCCGATGACGACCTTGGTACCCGGCTGGTCGTTGTCGGTGCCCGCCGTGGTGGCCTGGGGGGCGGCCGAGGCGCTGGGAGCCGCCGCGGGTTCGTTGCTGGTGCAGGCCGTGACGAGCGCCCCTGCTCCGACCACGGCCCCGCTGACGAGGAAGCCCCGCCTGCCGACGCGCTTTTCCATGGTGTCTTTCTCCTTTTCCGGGGTGGGGGGTGTGGAACCTTCAAGGGCGACATTTCGCCCAATATCCGTTTTTTGGGGTGCGCTGGGCGCGGCGGCCCCGGGCCGCGGGATCCCCGCGGCCACACGCCGTGCCTCACGGCCCCGGTACACGCGCGGTGGCGCGCCCGGGGCCCGGCTAGGTGGGTGTGTTCAGGCTGCGCCTCTGGAGGAGGACCGCGATGACGATGATCAGGCCCTTGGCGATGAGCTGGTCACTGGTGTTCAGGCCGTTCAGGATGAACAGGTTGGTGATCACCGTGAAGATCAGCAGACCGAGGATCGAGCCGATGATCGTGCCCCGGCCGCCGGTGAGCAGCGTGCCGCCGATGATGACCGCGGCGATGGCGTCCAGCTCGTACAGGTCGCCGTGGGTGCTGGAGCCGGTGGTGGTGCGCGCCATGATCAGGATGGCCGCGATGCCGCAGCACAGGCCGGACAGCGCGTAGAGGATGAGGGTGTGCCGCCGCACGTTGATGCCTGCGAGCCGGGCCGCCTCGGGGTTGCCGCCCACGGCGTACGTGCGGCGCCCGAACGTCGTGCGGTTGAGCACCAGCCAGCCGATCGCCACCACCAGCGCGAAGATGTACACCAGCAGCGGCAGGCCGAACAGCCGGGTGGTCGACAGCTCCACCAGCGCGTTGTTGTCGGGCTGCACGAGCTGGGTCCTGCGGTCCGACATGCGCTGCGCCAGACCGCGCGCGGCGACCAGCATCGCCAGGGTGGCGATGAACGGCACCATGCGGCCGTAGGAGATGAGGAAGCCGTTGACCAGGCCCGCGCCCGTGCCGACCAGGATGGCGCAGATCGCCATGACGACCGGCCCGTACGCCTGGGTGGCCAGCGTCGTCGCCCAGACCGAGGCCAGCGCCATGATCGCGCCCACCGACAGGTCGATGCCGCCGCCGATGATGACGAACGTCATGCCGACGGTGATCACGCCGATGGTGGCGGCCAGCGCGAGGATGCTGACGAGGTTGGAGGAGGTGGCGAAGGTGTCCGGCGCGGTCACCAGACCGACCACCGCCAGCAGGACCAGCGCCACGACCAGGCCGAGGTGGCGGGCCTGCCCGATGCCGCCGAGCACACCCGCCGCGGTGACGGGGCGCCGCGCGGGCACCTTGGTGGCGTTCTGTGGCGTGCCGGGCCCGGTGCGCAGGTCCTGCGTGCCGTCTTGCGGCGCCCGTGCGTCCGTCACAACGCGCTCCCTTCCATGATCATGTCCAGTACGCGCGGCTCGTCGAGCTCGCGGGCGTCGGATTCGTGGATTACCCGGCCCTCGCGCAGCACCAGGACCCGGTCGGCGAGCCCCAGCACCTCGGGGACCTCGCTGGAGACCAGCAGGACGCCGACGCCCTCGTCGGCGAGCCGCCGGATCACCGCGTACAGCTCGGCGCGAGCGCCCACGTCGACGCCGCGGGTGGGCTCGTCGAGCAGCAGCAGTCTGCGGCCCTCGACCAGCCAGCGGGCGAAGACCGCCTTCTGCTGGTTGCCGCCGGAGAGGGTGCGCACCGGCCGCCGCGCGTCCGGGGGACGGATGTCCAGGGTGCGCACCAGCCGCTCGGCCGCCTCACGCTCGGCGCGGCGGTCCACCCAGCCGAGCCTGGCGTACTTGCCGAGGCCGGCGATCGTGATGTTGCGCCCCACCGACTCGTTCATCAGCAGGGCCTGCGACTTGCGCTCCTCGGGCGCGAGGCCCATGCCGAGGCGGACCGCCCTGGAGGTGCTGCCGGGACGTACCGGCTCCCCGGACAGCATCACCTTGCCGGCGACGGGACGGCGGGCGCCGTACACCGTCTCGATGATCTCCGAGCGGCCCGAGCCCACCAGGCCGGCCAGCCCGACGATCTCGCCCTCCCGCACGCTCAGCGACACGTCGGCGAAGTGGCCGGGGACGGTGAGCCCCTCGACCCGCAGCACCTCCGGCCTGCCGTCGTGCGCGCCCGGCGCGGGACGCGGGGGGAAGACGTACTCCACCTCGCGGCCGGTCATCAGCGACACGACGCGGGAGGTCGGCGTCTCCCGGGCGGGCAGGCCCACGGCGGCCGTGCGGCCGTCCTTGAGCACCGTCACCCGGTCGCCGATCTCACGGATCTCCTCCAGGCGGTGGGAGATGTAGACCACCGCCACACCCTGCTGGGTGAGGTCCCTGATCACGCGGAACAGGTTGCCCACCTCGTCGTGGGCGAGCGCGGCGGACGGCTCGTCCATGACGATCAGCCGCACGTCATGGGACAGCGCCCGGGCCATGCTGACGATCTGCATGCCCGCCGCGGACAGCCGTCCCACCTCGATGGTGGGCCGGATCTCGCCGTGGCCGAGGCGGGCCAGCAGCTCGGCCGCGGCCTTGTTCATCCCGCTCCTGCGGGTGAAGCCGAACGCGGCGTGCTCGTGGCCGAGGAAGATGTTCTCCGCGACCGACAGGCCCGCCACCAGGTCGAGCTCCTGGTAGATCGTCGCGATGCCCGACTTGATGGCCGCGATGGGACTCGCGAACCGCACCTCCTGGCCGCCGAAGGTGATGGTGCCCTCGTCCGGCTGGTGCGCCCCGGCGAGAATCTTGATCAGTGTGGACTTGCCGGCGCCGTTCTGGCCGAGCAGGCAGTGCACCTCTCCGGCCCGGACATCCAGGTCCACGCCGTCCAGGGCGCGCACGCCGGGGAATTGCTTGACGATGCCTCGCATGACCAACAGGTCGCTCACGGGGCCTCCGGGGTGTGGGTCCCTGCGGGGGGACGGACGGTTCCTGAGATCGCGGGTGGACTCGGCTACTGAGTGGACTGGTGGGGCTATTGGACGGAGAACACGTGATCGCTGATCAGCCGGGCGCCCCCGATGACGCCGGCGGTGTCCCCGAGTTCGGACAGGACGATGGGCAGGTTCCCGGTGGCCAGCGGGAGTGACCTGCGGTAGATGACGCTCCTGATCTCCGCGAGCAGCACGTGGCCCAGGCGGGCCACACCCCCCGCGATGATCATCAGGCCGGGGTTGAAGAAGCTGACCAGCCCGGCGAGCACCTGGCCGGTCTGCCGCCCGCCGTCCCGGATGAGCTGGAGGGCCACCGGGTCCCCGAGCGTCGCCGCGGCGGCGACGTCCTCCGCGGTCAGCACTCCGGTCAGGGCGAGACGTTCGGTGAGGTACGGCGACCGCGGCGCGGCGCGCACCGCCTCCCTGGCGAGCGCGGCGCCGCTGAAGTACGCCTCCAGGCAGCCGGTGTTGCCGCAGGTACAGGTCGGCCCCTGGTCGTCGACCCGCATGTGCCCGATGTCGCCCGCGCTTCCTGACACACCGCGGTAGATCTTGCCGTCGACCACGATGCCGCAGCCGACGCCCGTGCCGATCTTGATCAGCAGGAAGTCCTCCACCTGCCGGGCCAGCCCGGCGTGCAGCTCGCCGAGGGCCATGAGGTTGACGTCGTTGTCGACCTTGATGGGGCAGCCGAGCTCCTGGCTCACCATGTCCCTGACCGGGAAGCGGTCCCAGCCGGGCATGATCGGCGGGGCCACCGGGACACCCTCGGCGAAGCTCACCGGCCCTGGCACTCCGATGCCCGCGCCGTTGAGCTGGGTGAACAGCCGTTGCTCGCGCAGCTTGCGCAGCAGCTCCATCGCGCGGTCCAGCACAAGGGCCGGGCCCTGCCGCACGTCGCACAGCTCGCTGACGTGACCGAGGATCTCCAGCTCGCCGTTGGTGATCGCGACGTCGACCGAGGTCGCGCCGATGTCGATGCCCGCGAAGCGGATGTCGGGCGACAGGCGGACCATGCCCGAGCGGCGGCCGCCCCGGGACGCGGCGAGGCCCGCCTGCTCCACCAGGCCCACCTCGATGAGGCGGTCCAGTTCCAGGTTGAGCTTGGAGCGGGAAAGCTCGACGACGTCGCCGAGCTCGGCGCGTGACCGTCCACCGTCCCGCAGCAAGCGCAAAAGCGTCGCCTGATGCGCGTTCTCAGGACGCATGGGGATCCGCTTCACAGCCCCTCCGGGGTTGGGGTGATACGCCCCTGAAGCTAGACCACTTCCGCCACCAGGTGAAGGGCTTTTCGATGACGATTCATAACTTTCGCCGTTATGAACGAAAGCTTGCTGGTTGCCGACGCCGAAAATGACCGGCGGAGTCACGGTCTCCGCCGGTCCGGTGGCGCCTTTCGCGGCTACAGCATGGCGCGCATCGAGGCGGCCGCCTGCTCGCCGAGAGTCGTGGGCAGGTGCGGCTCCTCGGTGAGGATGGCGTCCCAGTTCTCCGCGATGGCCTCGATGGTGAGGTCGCCGGTGCTCCAGCCGGGGCCTTCCGCGACGAAGACCCTGGCCACGCGGCCGCCGCCGACGCTGAACACCTCACCGCTGGTCTCGCAGCTCTCGTGCGCGAGGAAGGCCACCAGCGGGCTGATCTTCTCGGGGCCGAGCTTCTGCTCCAGCTCGGCAGGCAGCAGCGCCTCGGTCATGCGGGTCCACGCGATGGGGGCGATGGCGTTGGCCTTGATGCCGGCCCGTGCGCCTTCGATGCCGAGCGTCTTGGTCAGGCCCACCAGGCCCATCTTCGCGGTGGAGTAGTTGGCCTGGCCGAAGTTGCCGAACAGGCCGGCCGGGGAGGTGGTGTTGACGATGCGGCCGTACCGCTGCTCCTTCATGTGCGGGAACACCGCGCGGCTGACGAGGAAGGAGCCGCGGACGTGCACGGCGAGCACGGCGTCGAACTCCTCGACCGTCATCTTGCCGAAGGACTTGTCCCGCAGGATGCCGGCGTTGTTGACGAGCACGTCCACCCGGCCGAACGCGTCGATCGCGGTCCGGACGATCCCCTCGGCACCCTCGGGGGTGGCGACGCTGTCGGTGCTGGCGACCGCCTCCCCGCCGTTCTTGACGATCAGCTCGGCGACCTCCGCGGCGGGGCCGGCCGAGGCGCCGGTGCCGTCCAGCGCGCCGCCGAGGTCGTTGACGACGAGCTTGGCGCCGCGCTCGGCCAGCAGCAACGCGTGCGATCTGCCGAGACCGTGACCCGCTCCGGTGACGATCGCGACCTTCCCGTCGAACCTCAGTTCCGGCATGCCCGCTCACCTTTCAGGAGAACAAACTTCTAGTGGTTCCCTACGATAACGCGCCGTTCCCTCGGCCCCCAGAAGTGGAAGCCGTTATAAACCGCACGGTTGCGGACAGTGATCGGCAAGGTGAATTTCTGCTATAGTTTTGCCCTGCGTGGGGCATGGGCCGACGGAGGCCCGGCGGCCGGATCCCCGGCCGGTGGCCCCGTCCGGGACCGGGCCGGAGGCCTCCATGCCCGCACCTCTCCGTGTCATCCAGTGGGCCACCGGCGCCGTCGGCGGCTACGCGCTGCGCAGCGTCATCACCCGGCCGGAGTTCGAGCTGACCGGGGTGCTCGTCTACGACCCCGACAAGATCGGCCTGGACGCCGGCCCGCTCGTCGGCCTCCCCGAGACCGGCGTCCTCTGCGACGACGACGTCGACCGCGTGCTCGCCACCGACGCCGACTGCGTGCTCCACATGCCCCTGCCCGCCGCGTACTTCGGCGGCGACTACACCGCCGACCTGGAAACCGTCTGCGCCCTGCTCTCCTCGGGCAAGAACGTCATCACCACCACCGGTTTCATCTACCCGCAGGTCTACGGCCCCGTGGTCGTCGACCGCCTGGAGTCCGCCTGCCGCGCCGGCGGCACCTCCGTCTACGGCACCGGCATCAACCCCGGCTTCATGAGCGACCTGCTCCCCCTGACCCTGAGCGCCCTGTCCACCCGCCTGGACCACATCTACGTCCGCGAGTCCTCCGACTTCGTCGGCCACCCCTCCCGCCAGATCGTCATGGACCTCATCGGCTTCGGCCGCGCCCCCAAGGAATACGCCCAGGCCGTGCGCCCCTTCCGCACCGTCCAGCGGGCCCTCTTCTCGGAAAGCGTCCAGTTGGTCACCCACGCCTTGGGCGTGGACCTCGACGAGGTCGAGGAGACCGACGAATACGACCTCGCCACCGAGGAGTTCGACATCACCGCCGGCACCATCCGCCCCGGCACGGTGAGCGCCTCCCGCTGGATCTTCTCCGGCCTGGTCCGCGGCCGCCCCTTCATGACCGTCGAATGCGTCTACAAGTCCCACGCCACCAAGGTCCACCGCTGGCCCACCCCCGGCTTCGCCCTGCACATCGAAGGCATCCCCCAACTGACCGTGACCATCGACGAGATATCCCACGGCCTGGCCGGCGCCGCCGCCCACGCCGTCAACTCCATCACCCCCGTCTGCCAGTCATCCCCCGGCATCCAGACCCCGTTGACCCTCCCCCTGACCACCGGCCACGGCACCGCCCACCTCCCCTGAACCTGCCGTACGGTGGCCGGGCCTTCGAGGTCACCGGCCGGTGCGCAAGCGGGCCAGGTGGGTGGCGATCTCGTGCACCTCGGTGCGCTGGGTGGACGCCAGGGTGCGGGCGATGTCCCTGGTGGTGCGGTCCTTGCCCTCGTCGCGGGCCTTCTCCGCGAGGAGCATGCCGTAACCGGTGTGCCGCGCCACCGTGGTGAGCCACAGCTTGTCGAAGTCGGCGCCCTTCTTCCCCCGGAGCACGACAAGCTGGGCGTCCGTCACCATGCCCGGCATGTTGTGCATCGGCGGGTTGCTCGCGTCCGGAACGGTGAACTCCCACGCCCGCAGCCGCCCCGCCAGCACCTCGACCCGCGACGCCTCCGCCGTCGTGACCTCCCGGGCGAGTTCCCTGACATACGGATCCTCCCCCCGCCCCTCCACCAACCCCGCCAGCGTGACCGCCTGCCGATCATGCAAGATCATCTCCCGGCAGAACAGCACATCGGTCAGGTTGTACGGCAGGTCGGCCTCGGTCACCTCCCGAGGCCCTCCCGAAGGCACGGCGGCCCCCGCGGGCACCCCCGCACACCCCGTCAGCGCCAGCACCGCCACAACCCCGGCGACCAGCCCACGGCCACCCTTCATCGGCACCTCGCTCCCTCCGGACACCCGGAGATACGCGCCCATCCCCCGCCGCGTTCACCCGACTTCCCGCCCTGGGATCAGGTCGCCGGGTACCAGAGGTCGGGAGGGCCGGGGACGGGGTGGATCCGGGCTTGGACGTGCAGGTGGACCAGGTGGGCGAGGGTCTCGTTGTTGGCGGCCCGGCGCATGAACGGAGGGATCTGGGACCAGGGGCGGGACCAGGTCAGGGATTCGGCCACGGACCAGCAGGTGATGCCGTCGGCCGAGTGGACGACCTTCTCGATCTCCGCCAGGCGGTCGGCGTGGTGGGCCGTCACGTGGTCCACGCGGGCCGACAGTTCCAGGAAGCGGTACTCGTGGGCGGGGAGGACCTCGTCCACCGGGAGGTCGCGGACGGAGCTCAGGGCGGTCAGGTAGTCGGCCAGGGGGTTGGGGGCCGACTGGGGGTGGACGGCGACGATGGGGGTGATCCTCGCGAGAACGTGGTCGCCGGAGAACAGGAGCCTGCGGGCAGGGGACGTGAAGCACAGGTGGCCGGGGGAATGGCCGGGCGTCCAGATGGCCTTGAGGTCCCAGCCGGGGAGGTCCAGCGTCGTGCCGTCCTCGATGAGGCGGTCGGGACCGGCCATCGTGACGTAGTGCCTGATCATCATGGAGGCACCGGCCAGCTCGTCGAGCATGGAGGACGGGACGCCGGAGCGGAGCAGGGACACGCGTTCGCGGGCCACGAGGTCCTCGATGGCGGAGTCGTCGTAGCGGTCGTGCAGCAGGGCGGCGTCGGCCGGGTGCAGGCCGATCCACGCACCGGAGGCCTCGCGGACGCGACCCGCGAGGCCGTAGTGGTCGGGGTGGATGTGGGTGACCAGCACGGCCCGCACGTCGGTCATCGCGTACCCGGCGACCGCCAGGCCGTCGCTCAGGGCGGTGTACGCCTCGTCGGTGTTCCATCCGGCGTCGATGAGGGCGACGCCGCCGGGCAGTTCCAGCGCGTACACCAGCACGTACCGCAGGGGGTTCACGGGGATCGGCACGGGGATGGACCACAGGCCGGGGCGCACGCGTTCCACCACGGGCATGCCCCCGCCGACCCACGCGGCCCGTTGCTCCTCGCTGGCCGGCGTGACCCGCCGCACCGGCCGTCCCGCGCGTCCGTCGGACATCCGTGCTCCCTTCGGGGGGTGGGACACGATTCTGCCCCGGCGGCAGAACTAGGTTCTACTCGGGGTGGCCGCCGGCAGGCGGATGTACAGCAGGGCGGACACCAGGGTGACCGACGCGGTCAGCCACCAGACGAGGGACGGCCCTGTCACACCGGCCAGGGCACCGAAGCCGGCCGCGCTGAGCGCGGCGCCGAACTGCAGTTGCAGCGAGTCCACCGACATCAGCGTCGCCCGCCGCGACGACTCCACCCGCTCGTGCATCATCGACATGCGCGTCACCTCGGCCACGGCCAGCCCGGCGAACAGCAGGACGTACGCGGCGCCGGCCGTCACCACGCCCGCGGCGCCGGTCAGCGCGGCCGTCGAGGCGAGCACGGCGAACGCCAGGGCCACGCCGGCCATCCCCGCCACCCCCGCGCGGGACGGGCGGCCGAGCACCCGCGCCACCCAGGGGGACAACCACGAGCCGAGCGCGGACGCGCCGAACCCGGCCGCGGCCACGACCGCGTACACCGAGCTCCCCGACTCGGCGTCGCCGGTGAGCGCGGCCAGCCGCCCGGGTGTGAACAGCTCGATCACCGCCAGCCCGACGCCGGCGAGGAACACGATCGCCAGCAGGCGGCGCAGACCTCCGTCCCGGACGGCCAGCCCGACCCCGCCGCCGACCGTGGCCGGCACGTCGCGCAGCACCGCGCGCAACGCCGGACGGGGCCGCGGCGGCTCGCGCAGGACGGCGAGCACGACGGCGAGCAGCACGAGCGCGGCCACCGCGCCGCCGAGCACCGGGACGATCAGCCCGCCCGGCACCGCCAGCGGGAGGAAACCTCCGGCGAGCGTGGCCAGGCACAGCGAGAACGACGCCGCCGCCTCGCCGCGGGACAACCCGTGCCGCAGGTCCGCGTCCGGTCCGGCGGCGCGGTGCAGGGTGTCGACGTACCAGGCCTGCGCCGGGCCGCTGGACAGCGCGCGTGCCGTCCCCTGGAGCACCGCCCAGCCCAGGAACGGCCAGACCGTGGTGGCCGTGGCCATCAGCACCAGCGCCGCCATGCTGAGCGCCGCGGACGCGGCGAGCACCACCCGCCGCCCCACGACGTCGGCGAGGCCCCCCGTCGGCAGTTCGAGCACCACCACGACCACCGAGTGCACGGCCGTCACGGCGCCGATCTGCGCGAGCCCGAGCCCGTGGGAGGACATCAGCAGGACCATCACCGGGAACGTCAGCCCCGAGGGCAACCAGGCGAGGAAGCTGACCAGCACGTACCGCCGTAACGCGGCCCGGGGCGACAGGCCGGCCGGCCCCTGCCCGGCGGGCGGCGGACCTACGGCGACGGCGGGGGACGGCTCGCCAGGAGGCGGGCCCTGCCCGGCGGGGGACGCCGGCGGCGGCACGGGGCCGTCGCCGGCGGAGACCGAGGTCATGCGGGGTACCTCCTGGTGGGAAAGGCGGCGACGTGGAGCGCGACCCGCTCGCGGCCGGGGGCGTCGGCGTCCTCGGCCTCCAGTTCGCGCAGGATCGCCTTGATGCGGACGTGGAGTTGCTTGACGGACGCCGCGGTCAGCATGCCGAAGTCGTCGGACATGCCCGCGGCCTCGATCCATTCGGGGCCGTAGGAGTCGCGGTCGCGCTCGAAGATCTCGTGGTCGCGGACCAGCACCATGAGCTGCCGTTCCCGCATGTCGCCGGCCGCCTCCCGCCCCTCCGGGGAGATGTCGAGCTCCGCCTCGTTCCAGGCGGTGTACCGGTGGATCGCCCGCCAGCGGCGCTCGCGGGCGTCGCGGCGCTCGGGATCCTCCTCCACGAAGCCGTACCGGGCGAGTTGCCGCAGGTGGTAGCTGGTGGAGCCGGAGCTCTCGCCGAACTTGGCGGCGAGCTCGGTGGCGGTGGCGGGCCCCTCGACGCGCAGCGCGCCGAGCAGGCGCCCCCGCAGCGGATGGGCGACGGCCTTCAGCGCGCGGGGGTCGGTCACCCGGTAGACCTCTGACTCGTCCATAACGGCCAAGATAACTTTGCAAAACTAGTTTTGCAAATTTCCCTTTGGCGTCATCGCTCTGAAAATTTCAGCGCTCCTCACGCCTCCAGGGACCGCGACGTGCGCCGGACGGGCCAAGGTTCGACCGCCCCCCAGATGGCCGGATGCGGTCCATTGACGGCCCAGTGGACCGTTGGAACCATGCGGGCACGTTTTCACGACCAAATGTGGGAGCGCTCCCAATTCTGACTTCCAGGGGAAACCGCGTGATCAGACCATCCCGGCGGTGGGCGGCCTCGCTCGCCCTCACCGCGGTGGCCACTCTGGCCGCCTCCGTACTGTCCGCACCCGCCACGAATGCGGCCGAGGAGGGACCCGAGCAGATCGTCAACGGGACCTTCGACAACGGCTTCGCCCCGTGGTGGGGCACCGGCAACCTGACGCTCTCCGTGGTCGACGGGCAGCTCTGCACCGACGTGCCCGCCGGCACCGTCAACCCGTGGGACGCCATCATCGGCCAGAACGACATCCCGCTGGTCGCCGGCGAGACCTACGCGTTCAGCATGTTCGCCACGGCCACCCCGCCCAGGGTCGTGCGGGCGCTGGTGCAGATGCCGACGGACCCCTACACGGCCTACATGGCCGCCAACCCCGAGGTCAGCACGTCGGGCAACACCTACACCTACACGTTCACCTCCCCGGTCGACCTGCCGAACGCCCAGGTGGTGTTCCAGATCGGCGGCAGCGCCACCGCGTGGCAGTTCTGCGTGGACAACGTGTCGCTCAAGGGCGGCGTCCCGCCCGAGGAGTACGTCCCGGACACCGGCCCCCGGGTCCGGGTCAACCAGGTGGCCTACCTGACCAAGGGCCCGAAGAACGCCACCGTGGTGACCGAGGCGACCGCCGCGCTCCCCTGGCGCCTGAACGACGCGAGCGGCAACAAGGTCGCGGAGGGCCAGACCAGGCCGCGCGGCGTGGACGCCAGCTCCGGCCAGAACGTCCACTCGATCGACTTCAGCTCCGTCACCAGGGCCGGCACCGGCTACACCCTGGTGGCCGACGGCGAGACCAGCCGCCCGTTCGACATCGGCAACGGCTCCCCGTACCGCGACCTGCGGTGGGACGCGCTGAAGTTCTACTACACCCAGCGCAGCGGCGTCGCGATCGACGACGCCCTGCGGCCCGGCTACGGCAGGCCCGCCGGCCACGTCGGCGTCGCGCCGAACCAGGGCGACACCGACGTGCCCTGCCAGCCCGGCGTCTGCGACTACCGGCTGAACGTCGCCGGCGGCTGGTACGACGCGGGCGACCACGGCAAGTACGTCGTCAACGGCGGCATCTCGGTGGCCCAGCTCATGAGCGAGTTCGAGCGCACCAAGAACGCCGCCACCGCCGAGCCCCTCGGCGACTCCACGCTCGCCCTGCCCGAGAGCGGCAACGGCGTGCCCGACATCCTCGACGAGGCCCGCTGGGAGCAGGAGTTCCTGCTCAAGATGCAGGTGCCGGACGGCAAGCCGCTCGCCGGCATGGCCCACCACAAGATCCACGACCAGAACTGGACCGGCCTGCCCCTGATGCCCCACCTGGACCCGCAGTTGCGTGAGCTGCACCCGGTGAGCACCGCGGCGACCCTCAACCTCGCCGCCACCGCCGCCCAGGCCGCCCGCCTGTTCGCGCCGTACGACGCGGCGTTCGCGGCCCGCAACCTGACCGCCGCCCGCAAGGCGTGGGACGCGGCAGTGGCCAACCCGGACCGGCTGGCCTCGCCCGCCGACGGCACCGGCGGCGGCGCGTACAACGACGACAACGTGGGCGACGAGTTCTACTGGGCCGCGGCGGAGCTGTACATCACGACCGGCGAGGCCAAGTACAAGGACTACATCCTCGCGTCGCCGCTGCACACCTCCGACATCTGGCGCGACCGCGGCTTCGACTGGGGCGCCACCGCCGCGCTCGGCCGCCTCGACCTCGCGACCGTGCCGAACAACCTGCCCGGCCGCGCCGCCGTGCGCGACTCGGTGGTCCAGGGCGCGGAGAAGTACCTCGCCACCCTGGCCGCCCACCCGTACGGCATCGCGTACGGCGTGACCACCTACGACTGGGGTTCCAACAACCTGATCCTCAACAACCTGGTGGTCATGGCCGCCGCGTACGACATCACCGGCGACCGCAAGTACCGCGACGGCGTGCTCCAGGGCATCGACTACATCTTCGGCCGCAACGCCCTGAACATGTCGTACGTCACCGGCTACGGCGAGGTGCACTCCCGCAACCAGCACAGCCGGTGGTACGCCCACCAGCTCGACTCCAGCCTGCCGAACCCGCCGAAGGGCACCCTGGCGGGTGGCCCGAACTCGTCGATCCAGGACCCGCTGGCCCAGGCCAAGCTGTCCGGCTGCGCCGCGCAGTTCTGCTACATCGACGACATCGAGTCCTGGTCGACCAACGAGCTGACGATCAACTGGAACTCGCCGCTGTCCTGGGTCTCGGCGTTCGTCGCTGGCCAGGGCGACGGCACGGTGAAGGCGCCCGGCAAGTGCAAGGTCACCTACACCACGCACGGCTCCTGGCCGAGCGGGTTCACCAGCCAGGTGACCATCAAGAACACCGGCACCACGGCCATCGACGGCTGGACGCTGAAGTGGGCGTTCCTCGGGGGCCAGAAGGCCACGCAGGCCTGGCTCACCGACATCAGCCAGAGCGGCGCCACCGTCAGCGCCAAGAACCTCTCCCACAACAAGAAGATCTATCCGGGCAGCTCGGTGACCTTCGGGTTCAACGGCTCCTCGGCGCCGGGTCCCAACCCGACGCCTGACCTGTTCACCCTGAACGGCGCCGCCTGCGCCTGATCCGCACCGGACCGCCGGGCCGTCGCGTCCCCTCGCGACGGCCCGGCACCGGCGCGTCTGTGACCTACGCCACCATGACCGTTCGGTTACAGCGATACGGCGCCACGGTGAGCAGGGCCTCACCCCCCGGACGGGCCACCTCCGCGTGACCAGTTTGAACTGTCCTGGGAGGATCGGGCCGTGACCCGCTCCGAGAGCGCACACGCCACTTCGTACGGCGAGTAGCCTTGGACAGGTTCCATTCTTGAACGCCGATCTGCGGAAGAGGGCGATTTCGGCCGTGTCGTCTGAGTCGTCGCGGACAAACCCGCTGGCCACCTTTGGACAGAACGAGTGGCTTGTCGATGAGCTGTACCAGAAGTACCTCCAGGACCCCGAATCCGTCGACCACGCCTGGTGGAACTTCTTCGCTGACTACAACCCCGACTCGGGCACGAGCCGCGTCGCGGCCCCCCCGGCGGCCAACGGCGCCGCGCAGGTGACAGCGCCGCCGCCCGCCGCCGAGCCCACGCCCAAGGAGCCCGCGAAGCCCGCGGCCGCGGCTCCCGCCGAGGCCCCCACGAAGCCCGCCGCCAAGGCCGCCCCGAAGCCCGCCGCCAAGCCGGCCGAGGAGGCGAAGCCGGTCCCGGCCGAGGCCGAGGCCGTCCGCCTGCGCGGCGCCGCCGCCCGCACCGCGGCCAACATGGACCTCAGCCTGAGCGTCCCCACCGCCACCAGCGTGCGGGTGATCCCGGCCAAGCTGCTGATCGACAATCGCATCGTCATCAACAACCATCTGTCCCGCGGCCGCGGCGGCAAGGTGTCGTTCACCCACCTGATCGGCTACGCCATCGTCAAGGCGCTCGCCGTGATGCCGGACATGAACCACTCCTACACCGAGGTCGACGGCAAGCCGACGCTGGTCAAGCCCGAGCACGTCGGCCTCGGCCTCGCCATCGACGTGCAGAAGAGCGACGGCAGCCGCCAGCTCCTCGTGCCGTCGATCAAGGCCGCCGAGTCGATGGACTTCCGCCAGTTCTGGATGGCCTACGAGGACATCGTCCGCAAGGCCCGTGCCGGCAAGCTCGGCGTGGACGACTTCGCGGGCACCACGATCAGCCTCACCAACCCCGGCACCATCGGCACCGTCCACTCGGTGCCCCGCCTGATGCCGGGCCAGGGCACGATCATCGGCGTCGGCGCCATGGAGTACCCCGCCGAGTACCAGGGCGCCTCCCCCGAGACGCTGAACCGCCTCGCGGTCAGCAAGGTCATGACCCTGACCAGCACCTACGACCACCGCATCATCCAGGGTGCCCAGTCGGGCGAGTTCCTGCGCCGCATCCACCGGCTGCTGCTCGGCGAGGACGGCTTCTACGACGAGGTGTTCCAGGCCCTGCGCATCCCGTACGAGCCGGTGCGCTGGGTGCAGGACATCTCCGCCTCCCACGACGACGACGTCGCCAAGTCGGCGCGGGTCATCGAGCTGATCCACGCCTACCGCGTGCGCGGCCACCTGATGGCCGACACCGACCCGCTGGAGTACAACCAGCGCAAGCACCCCGACCTGGACATCAAGTCGCACGGCCTGACCCTGTGGGACCTGGAGCGCGAGTTCGCCACCGGCGGGTTCGGCGGCCGTCCCCTGATGAAGCTGCGCGACATCCTCGGTGTGCTGCGCGACTCGTACTGCCGCACGGTCGGCATCGAGTACATGCACATGCAGAACCCCGAGGAGCGGGCCTGGATCCAGGCCCGCGTCGAGAAGGGCCACACCCGGCCGAGCCGGGAGGAGCAGCTCCACATCCTGCGCCGGCTCAACACCGCCGAGGCGTTCGAGACGTTCCTGCAGACCAAGTACGTCGGCCAGAAGCGGTTCTCGCTCGAAGGCGGCGAGTCGCTGATCCCGCTGCTCGACTCGGTGATCAGCGCGGCGGCCGAGGAGAAGCTCGACGAGGTCGTCATCGGCATGGCCCACCGCGGCCGGCTGAACGTCCTCGCCAACATCGTCGGCAAGTCCTACGCCCAGGTGTTCGGCGAGTTCGAGGGCAACCTCGACCCGCGCAGCGCGCACGGCTCTGGCGACGTGAAGTACCACCTCGGCGCGGGCGGCGACTTCACCGCCCCGAACGGCCAGAAGATCGCGACCTCCGTGGTGGCCAACCCCTCCCACCTGGAGGCGGTCGACCCCGTGCTGGAGGGCGTGGTCCGCGCCAAGCAGGACCTTCTGGAGCGCGGCGAGGAGGGCTTCACCGTCCTGCCCGTGCTGGTGCACGGCGACGCCGCGTTCGCCGGCCAGGGCGTGGTGGCGGAGACGCTCCACCTGTCGCAGCTCCGCGGGTACCGCACCGGCGGCACCGTGCACGTCGTGGTCAACAACCAGGTGGGCTTCACCACCTCGCCGGCGTCCTCGCGGTCCAGCGTGTACGCCACCGACGTCGCCCGCATGATCCAGGCGCCGATCTTCCACGTGAACGGCGACGACCCCGAGGCCGTCGTGCGGGTGGGCCGCCTGGCCTACGAGTACCGCCAGGCGTTCCGCAAGGACGTCGTGATCGACCTGGTCTGCTACCGCCGCCGCGGCCACAACGAGGCCGACAACCCGAGCTTCACCCAGCCCCTGATGTACGACCTGATCGACGCCAAGCGCTCGATACGCAAGCTGTACACCGAGGCGCTGATCGGCCGGGGCGACATCACGGTCGAGGAGGCCGAGCAGGCGCTGCGCGACTACCAGGAGCAACTGGAGCGCGCGTTCACCGAGACCCGCGAGGCCGGCCACAAGCCGCTGGAGCCGGGGGCGGTCGTCAAGCCGGCTCCCGACGAGGTGGTGCCGTGGTCGCACGAGGACACCCCGTCGGCGGTCAGCGAGGAAACGATCAAGCTGGTCGTCGAGACGCAGCTCAACCTCCCCGAGGGCTTCACCGTCCACCCGCGCCTCGCCCCCGTGCTGCAGCGCCGCGGCCAGATGGTCTCCGAGGACGCCATCGACTGGGCCATGGGCGAGACCCTGGCGTTCGGCTCGCTGCTGCAGGACGGCCACCCCGTGCGCCTCGTCGGGCAGGACTCCCGGCGCGGCACGTTCGGCCAGCGGCACGCGGTGCTGGTCGACCGGGTCACCGGCGAGGACCACACGCCGCTGAAGACGTTCAACCAGGGCACCACGAAGTTCTACGTCTACGACTCCCTGCTGTCGGAGTTCGCGGCGATGGGCTTCGAGTACGGCTACAGCGTGGTGCGGCCGGACGCCCTGGTGGCCTGGGAGGCGCAGTTCGGCGACTTCGCCAACGGCGCCCAGTCGATCATCGACGAGTTCATCTCGTCGGGTGAGCAGAAGTGGGGCCAGCGTTCCTCGGTGGTGCTGCTGCTGCCGCACGGCTACGAGGGCCAGGGCCCGGACCACTCCTCCGCCCGGATCGAGCGGTTCCTCCAGATGTGCGCGCAGGACAACATGACGGTGGCGCAGCCGACCACCCCGTCGAACTACTTCCACCTGCTGCGCTGGCAGGTGCTGAGCAACCGCCGCCGTCCGCTGATCGTCTTCACGCCGAAGTCGCTGCTGCGGCACAAGGCGGCGTCCTCGCCCACCGCCGAGTTCACCTCCGGGTACTTCCGGCCGGTGATCGGCGACGCCTCGGTCACCCCGTCGGCCGTGCGCCGGGTGGTGCTGTGCTCGGGCCGGGTCTACTACGACCTGGTCGCGGCCAGGGACAAGCAGGAGCGGTCGGACGTCGCGGTCGTGCGGCTTGAGCGCATCTACCCGTTCCCCGCCGAGGAGCTGCGCGCCGAGCTGTCCCGCTACAGCCTGGACGCCGAGCTGGTGTGGGCGCAGGACGAGCCGATCAACATGGGCCCGTGGCCGTACCTCACGCTGAAGATGGCCGAGGAGCCGGGTGTGCTCGGCGGGCGTGCGCTGCGGCGGGTGTCCCGCCCGGCGAACTCCTCGCCCGCGACGGGCTCGCACGCCGCGCACGACGCCGAGCTGGAGCACATCATCACCGAGAGCCTCGGCTGACGTCCACGCGCACCGAAGTCCCCCACAGGTGTTTCCGTGGGGGACTTCGCGCATATTTGGATCATCGTTGGGAGACGCGATGTACTTCACCGACCGGGGGATCGAGGAGCTGGTCGAGCGCCGCGGCGAGGAGGAGGTCGGCATGGTGTGGCTGGCCGAGCGGCTGCGTGAGTTCGTGGACCTCAACCCGGAGTTCGAGGTGCCGGTCGAGCGGCTGGCGACCTGGCTGGCGCGGCTGGACGACGAGGACTGACCGCTCGTACGCGCCGGGGGAACGCGATACATCTTGACTTTTGGCGAACGCGACATATCGTGTTTGTAGAAGCAGTTGTGCCTCCGCCGCCTGAAGGGCGAATGTCATGCCCCAGTGGATCATCGATCAGCCCGGCACGCTCACGTTCGAGCCGGTCACCGCACTCGACGTGCGCATCGTGGCCGGCCGTCTGGCCGTGCTCGCCAGCGACGGGCCGCCCAGCCTCGAGGTGACCGAGATCGATTCGCCGCCGCTGCTCGTCGAGCAGGACGACGAGGGGCGGCTCACCGTCGCGTACAAGGATCTGACCTGGGACGGCGTCCTCGGCTGGCTGCGGCACGGCCGGCGGTCCACCACGCTGACGCTGACGGTGCCCAAGGAATGCCCCGTGCGGGCCGGCGTGATCTCCGCGTCGGCGGTGGTGGCGGGCTTCGAGAAACGCACCAACGTCAAGAGCGTGTCCGGCGAGATCGTGCTGGACGGGCTCAGCGGCGACACCGAGGCCGAGACCGTGTCAGGGCCGGTGGAGAGCCGCGGCCTGACCGGCGACTTCCGCTTCACCAGCGTCGCCGGGGAGCTGACCGTCGCCGGCGGCACCCCCCGGCGGCTGCGCGCCAACACCATGTCGGGCCGCATCACCGCGGACCTCGAACTCCCGCCGACCGGGCACGTCACCCTGCACAGCGTGTCCGGGCACATCATGGTGCGGCTCCCCAAGGACGCCGACACCGATGTCGCCCTCCGGTCCACCTCCGGCCACCTGAACACGGCGTTCTCCGGCCTGAACGGCACCAGCCGTCCCGGCACGCGTTCGCTGTCCGGCAGGCTCGGCGGCGGGATGGCCTCCCTGTCGGCCACCACGATCACGGCCGACGTGACCCTGTTGAGGAGAGACCAGTGAGCCCCGTTTTCGCCCATGGGCGGCTCCGTTTGTACCTGCTGAAGCTCCTTGAGGAGAGCCCCCGGCACGGCTACGAGGTGATCCGCCTCCTCCAGGACCGCTTCCTCGGCGTCTACTCCCCCTCACCCGGCACCATCTACCCGCGCCTGGCCCGGCTGGAGGAGGAGGGCCTGGTGACCCACGAGCTGGTGGACGGCAAGAAGGTCTTCACCATCACCGACCGCGGCCGTTCCGAGCTGGAGGGCCGCCTGGACGAGCTGGCCGCCCTGGAGCAGGAGATCTCCCAGTCCGTCCAGGACATCGCCCGCGAGGTCAAGGAAGACGTCCGCGACACCGTGCGTTCCCTGCGCGACGAACTCACCCAGATGGCCCGCGACGTCCGGCAGGGTTCCCAGCAAGGCCCTCACGACACCAAAGAGAACATCCGCGCCGCCCAGGAGGAGATCCGCGCCGCCCGCGACGAGTACCGCCGCGCCTGGCGTGACCAGAAGCAGGCCTGGCAACAACAGAAGCAGGAGTTCCAGCGCCAGAAGCAGGCCTGGAAGGAAGAAACCCAACGCTGGCGCGACGACTGGCTGAGCGGATTCTGGAACTCCCCCCGCCCCCACCGGGCCACCGTCGACCACAACGCCGAGCTCGGCCGCATGCTGGCCGACTTCGTCAACGACATCCGCGAAGCCACCACCGAGGGCACGGTCACCGAGGAAACCCTCGCCGCCGCCCAGGACGCCCTCTACGAGGCGGCCACCCGAATCCGCTCAGCAGTCCAGTAAGCCGCCGACCCCGGCACACCCTCCAAGGGGACGCCCTGGCGTCCCCACTACACGCGTCGCCCACGCCCACCGTCGCACCCCCGTGATCCGGCGCCGCGACGGCGAGACGTGGTACGGCGAGACCGGCGCCGCCGTACGACGGCCCTGGCGTACGAACGGCGGCTAGCCGACGGTGAAGACGATCTTTCCGAAGAACTCGCCGTCGCGCAGGGCCGCGAAACCCTCGGGGGCCTCGGTCAAGGGCAGCACCCGGTCCACCACGGGCCGCACCCCCGTCTGCCCGAGGAAGGTGGCGAGCCGGGCCAACTGTTCACGGGTCCCCATCGTCGAGCCGATCACCGAAAGCTGGAGGAAGAACACCCGGTTCAGGTCGGCCGGCGGCACCGCGCCACTGGTGGCACCGCTCACCACGACCCGTCCCCCAGGACGCAGCGACTTGAGCGAATGATCCCAGGTGGCCTGCCCCACGGTCTCCATCACCGCGTCCACCCGCTCCGGCAACCGCGACCCAGGAGCGAACACCTGGTCGGCCCCCAGCTCAAGGGCCCGCTCCCGCTTCTCCTCCGACCGGCTGGTGGCCCACACGCGATACCCCGCCGCCCGCCCGAGAGCGATCAGCGCGGTGGCGACCCCACCGCCCGCGCCCTGCACCAGCACCGTGGCCCCCGGCTCCAGGCCGGCCTTCTCGAACAACATCCGGTACGCGGTCAGCCACGCCGTGGGCAGGCACGCGGCATCCTCGAACGACAGGTCCGCGGGCTTCGGCACGAGGTTGCCCCGCGGCACCGCCACCTTCTCGGCGAACGTGCCGTCGTGCACCTCCGACAGCAGAGAACGGCGAGGGTCCAGGGTCTCGTCCCCCCGCACCGGAGTGCCGATCACCGAGTGGACGATGACCTCGTTGCCCTCCTCGTCCACGCCGGCCGCGTCACAGCCGAGCACGATGGGCAGGCGGTCCTGGCGGATGCCGACCCCCTGCAACGTCCACAGGTCGTGATGGTTGAGCGCCGTCGCCTTGACCGTCACCGTGGTCCAGCCGGCGGGGGGCTCGGGGTCGGGGTGATCGCCGAGCGTGAGCCCGGCGAGAGGATTGTCGGGGTCGGTGCTTGTGCACGTTACGGCGAACATGCCGGAACCCTATCCCCGCCCCCGGCCGTTCCCGCTCCCGCCCTCCCACGTCGTTTCTTCTCACGCCTTCCTGTCACCCGTGGAATTACACTCGGGGTATTCACCCATACCTGCGGCGGTTGTCGGAAGAAGGCGCGAACTCCGCTGAATACGCGCACACCTTCCGCGCGACACGCCCACACTCCCGCACGCCGGCGGAAGAAATAACCCGCCGACGCGACGCGGGGATCCATGGGTCGCTTTCCCCGTCCTGACCGGGTGTTTCGCCACTCCGGCCGATCCTGCATTTCCGTTTTATGCGCATATATCAGTGAGGCGCTGCGTCATATTTTTTGCCTGCTAGCGCGAATCTCCCGCATGTCGGACAACGGACTGGACGTCGAGCATGAGTAGGGTCGGACATGCAGGCGCGCCATGTATCAAGGTGCTCCTTTACTTTGAACTGCAAAAAGAAAAGGACCGCTTTATGATAGACGTCGGTCATCCTCGGTCTACACACCGTAATGTCGGTCGTTCGTGGCTGACAGCCTCTCTCACGGGCGCCCTCGCGCTGGGCGTACTCGCCGCGACACCGGGCACCGCGGGCGCCGTCCTGGCGCCGCAAGACCTGGGGACGAAAGCAGTCGCCCTGCTTCCGGCCGCGCCCGTGCAGAACGGCTTCGCCATGTTCGCCCGGCAGGCCATCGCAACGACCCTCACACTCACCGCCACCCCGAACCCCGCGAAGGTCGGGGAGTCGATCACCTTCACCGCCACGGTGACGGGCACCGGCACCACGATCCTGCCCACCGGCAACGTGGTGTTCCGCGACAACGGCAGGGACATCGGCACCGCCCCGCTCGAAGGCGTCGCCCAGGCCACCTACACCGTGGCCAACCTGACCGAGGGCACCCACCACATCACCGCCCACTTCCAGGGCAACGCGTCGTTCGACCCGAGCGCTTCGCCCATCCTCATCCTGACCGTGAACGGCCCGGACGGACACGGCAAGGGCGGACAGGGCAAGGACGGGCACGACAAGCACGAGGAGAAGGACCACGAGGAGGAGACCCCGGTCGTCGTCCATGACGACGATGACGACGACGAGTTCGACAAGATCTGCCACAAGTTCCGTCACCACCGCGGCGACGGCGGCTGGCACGACCCCAAGTGGGAGAAGCTGCGCCGTCACTGCGAGGACCACTGGCACAAGAAGGATGACCAGGTCGTCCTCATCGACAAGGGCATCCGCCGCCACATCTTCGGCCACTACGACCACGGCGGCGGCCACCGCGAGTACTGGGACTCCCACAAGAAGCGCTGGGTCCCCGAGCACCGCTACCACAAGCCCCACTACAAGAAGAAGCACGTCCACCACTACCAGAAGCCCGTCAAGCGCCAGTTCGCCGTAACGGGTTGATCACCACCACGCGAGGGCCCGCCAACACCACCTAGCGGGCCCTCATCCCCCCACCCCCCACCCGCGAACCAGAACCACCCACCCACCGCCCCTCGTGGGCCAGCACCACCCGCGCACCGCCACCCATAGACCCGCACCACCCGCGCACCGCCACCTGTGGGCCAGCGCCACCCGCGCACCGCCACCCATAGACCCGCGCCACCCGCGCACCGCCACCCGTAGACCCGCACCACCGCGCACCACCGCACCCCGCCCCCGCCCTCCCTCCTGACCGGCGCCGACGCGGCGGGATCCACTTACGGCGAACCCGGCGCCGCCGTACGGCGCCCCGCCCCGAAAGAACACCCGTCCGACCAGCACCATCCGGGGGTCCCTATGTACGTCCGCCGCCCATCACGCCGCACCGCCATCGTGATCATCGCACTGGCGGCAGCCGTACTGGCAGGCATAACCCTGATCGCCTACCTGACGGCGAGCGAAGAAGCGCCGCCCCCCGTGGCCAAGCCCCCCATCGAACCCCCCATAGCCCCCGTCCCCGTGACCAAGAAACAACTGGCCGCCCTCCCCAAAGCCACCACCTTCGCCAGGCTCAAAGATGCCGAGAAAGACCAGACCCCCCACGCCTCCGCCACCGGCCAGATCATCCACCCCAAACACACCAAGGTCGTCTACACCACCCCAGGCGGCCCACCCCTGGCCGTCCTCCCCACCACCCAACTGGACAACCCCACCTGGCTCCCGGTCCTGGAAACCCGCCCCGGCTGGACCCGCGTCCTCCTCCCCACCCGCCCCAACGGCGCCACAGGCTGGCTCCACACCGCCGACAACAGCACCAAACAAACCACGAACCCCTACGAAGTCCGCGTAGACCTCAGCGACCGCCGCCTGACCCTGATGAAGGACGCGAAACCGACAGGCTCCTGGCCCGTAGCGGTCGGCGCCCCCGCAACCCCCACCCCCACCGGCCGCACCTTCCTCCTCGCCTCCCTGGCCCCGCCCGAGGTCACCTACAGCCCTCTGATCCTTCCTCTGGGCGCCCACTCCGACGTCCTGCAGACCTACGAAGGCGGCCCAGGCACCATAGGCATCCACGGCTGGCCCGACCCCAGCGTCTTCGGCAAGGCCCTCTCCCACGGCTGCATCCGCCTCCCCGCCCAGGCCCTGACCACCCTCTCCCACCTCCCCCTCGGCACCACGGTCCTCGTCTCCGCCTGACCGGCGCCCTGCCATCACGTCCCCCCGAGCGACGTACGCCGGCACAACACCCGCCGCCGGCGGGCCCCGCCGCGTACGACACTCCCAGATTCGCCCGCGCTCGGATCCACCTCATGGAAAGTACTTGACGAGATGGAAAGTGGAAAGTACTTTCCAAAGTGGAAAGAGAGGAGCCCCCCATGAACACCACCCCCGAGGACGCCGCCCACGTCACGCCCCAGGACACCGCCTACATCACCCCCGAGGACGCCGCCCGCACCCTGAACGAGATCCGTACCTCCCAAGCCCGCCTGATCAGATCCCGCCCCTGGTTCCCCGCGTGGTACACCACAGGCGTGGCCCTCTACGTCACCGGCATCCAGTTCCTCACCGAACCCGGCACCCCCGTCGCCGCGACGTCCACCGGCATCGCCGTCCTGACGCTCGCCCTGGCGGCCCTGGTCCTCACCTTCGCGTTCCGTACCCGCCACCGCCCCCACCGCGCCCTGGTCACCTGGAAGATCCTCGCCATCTTCGCCACCTGGCTGGCCACCGCCATAGCCCTGTGCCTGGTCCTGGCACTGGCCCTGTCCGACATCTCCTACGCCCGCACCTACGCCGCCCTGGCCATGACCGCGTACATGACCGCCACCGGCCCGTTGATCGCCCGCCACATCACCAACCGCATGGCCGCCACCATCGAGGCCGCCCGATGACCGAGCTGGACCCCCTGATCCACGCCCCCGCCAGACTCCGCATCATGTCCCTGCTGGCCGCCGTGGAGGAAGCGGACTTCGCCTTCCTCCGCGACGAGACAGCCGTAAGCGACTCAGTGATGTCCAAACACGCCACCGCCCTGGAAACCGCCGGCTACGTCGTGATCCGCAAAGGCCACGTAGGCAAACGCCCCCGCACCTGGCTGAAACTCTCCCCCAAAGGCCGCCAGGCCTACAAAGACCACATCACCGCCCTACAAGACATCGTCGCCCGCTCAGGCATGTCCCTGACCCCCGACCAACCCCACCCCCGGCCGCAAGCCGGAGAGGTCAGGAACCGACAGCCCGCCGATAGGCACCCGGCGTCACCCCGAAGTACCGGGTGAACCACCGCGTCAGGTGGCTCTGGTCAGTGAACCCCGTCATGACGGCGATCTCCGCCAGCGGACGCCCTTCGTCGAGCAACCGCCGCGCCGTACGCAACCGCAACTGCCGCTGATAATCACTCGGCGCCATCCCGTACGCGGCCCGAAACGACCGATAGACCGCGAACCGGCTCCGCCCAGCCGCGGCAGCCAACTCCCCCGCCGTGATCCCCAGATCATCGCTGTAGTGCAACACCTCCCGGACCACCCGCCCCGCCTCGATCTCCACCCCCCGGGCGTCCCCGTAAACATCGCCCCCGCCACCCCGCCGCACCACCTGCGCGACCACCCCGTCGAACAACTCATCCCGCCGCAACGCCGAAGCGCCCCCCACCAGCGCCTCGTGCAACCCCCGCAAAGCCCGAGCCAGCTCCACATCCCGCACCACCGGCTCAGTGAACAGCGGCAACCCACCCCCACCGGCCTCCGCGAGCACGTCCGCCACCAACTCCGGCCCGACATGCACCATCCGGTAGGTGAACCCCACGTCATCCGCCGCATGCCCGTCATGCGGATCATCCGGATTGAAGACCATCACCATCCCGGCAGCACTCCGATGCCGAGCCCCCCGGCACGTGAACGTCTGCACCCCCTCCTCGGTGAACCCGAACGAATAAGTCTCATGACTGTGCCGGTGATACACATGCCGCTCGAAATGCGCATGCATCGCCTCAACCGCCCGATCCCCCGCCCGCCAGTACCGAGCCCAATCCCCAGCCACCCGTCAAGTCTGCCCCAACACGCATGGAGCCCCACCGCACCCCCGTACAAGACTCCCCGTCCTCGTGTACACCACCCTCTCCGTATGCGCTTCGACACCAAGATCGCCATAGTCGTCCGAGAAGACCTGGCCACCTGGCAGAAACTCAACGTCACCGCCTTCCTGTCGAGCGCCATAGCCGCCACGGTGGACGACATCATCGGCGCCCCCTACGAAGACGCCACCGGCAACACCTACCTCCCGATGATCCGCCAACCCGTCCTCATCTACGCCGCCTCCCAGACCTCCCTCACCCAGGTCCACCAGCGCGCCCTGACCAGGAACTTCCCGACAGCCGTCTACATAGAGGACATGTTCACGACCACCCACGACGAAGCCAACCGCGCCACCGTCCACGCCGTCCCCGCCGACGACCTCCCTTTGGTAGGCCTCGCCATCTACGGCCCCCGCAACCCCATCGACAAAACCGTGAAGGGCCTCTCCCTCCACCCCTGACCGCGAACGGGTCGGCAATGTGCGTACTCAGGTGACGGTCATGGGGGCGAGCCCGAGATCAGCCAGGACGGCGGCGCCATGGTCGGCATGCTCGCCACCGGCCAGCACCATCGTCCGCGCTGCCTGGTAGCGGCAACCGGCGGCCTCGAACACGTCCGCGGTGGCGAGCAGGCGCTTGTGGTCCTGGTCGAGGAAGGATTCCGCCCGCTCCACGATGGCGCCGGCGACCGGGTTGCCGGCAGTGACAGCACGGGCGGCAGCCAGGCGGTCGCGCGCGGCGGGACTTCCGGCGAGCACGGTGGCCTCGGCGCGTATCGCCACGTACCAGTGCAGCCAGATCCAGGTCACCCACTTCCACACCTCGCCAGGTTCGGGCGCCATCCGCTCCATGGCCTCCCTGGCGTGCCCGTGATGGAGCATCCGCATCGCGTCGAAAAGCGCCCCGTAGCCGTATCTGCGCTCGGACGAGTCGCCGAGCCGATCCAGCACCACCTGCCACTCGCGCTCGTCGCCGTGCTCGCCCCGGAAGTTGTGGATCATCGCTACCGCGGCAGCCGCCGGGCCGAGGGCCGCTTTGGCCGGGCTTCCGGCACGCCGCCACGCGTCGAGGAAGCGCGCGCTGCCGGAGAGCAGTTCGTGGACGTCGCCCGCCAGCGCGTCGGCGACCAGCAGCCAGCTCGTGGCCCGATGGCCCACCTCGGCCAGTGCCGGATGGCCGGCGAGCTGCCGCCCCCTCCGGAGGGCGTCCGCCAGGTTCCCCACGCCGAGGCTGGTCTGAACGGCCATGCCGAGCCCGTCGATCAGTTCGTGGACACCGCCAGGCGTCTCCGGCTTGTCCGCCATGGAGGAGAGCAGCGTGATCCTGCGCTCGGCTGTGGCCGCGCAGGCGAACGTGTCACCGGCCCAGGCGTGTGCCGCGGTGAGCGCGTCGAGCGCCGCGGACTCCGCGAGCGGGTCGCCGACACGGCGAGCCAGCTCGACCGCACGTCCGGCGCGCGCGAGCGTCTCCGGCACGGCGTTGTCGGCCGGGCCCTGAACCGCGCCGAACGCGTCGCTGAGCACCCCGGCCTCCGCCAGCGCCACCGCCGCCTCGGCGGCCGGGTCGTCGCCGACCAGTTCCCGCGCTTCGCGGACCAGGGCGACCGCCTCCTCCTCAGACGGGATCCGCGCGAACGTGCTCGAGAACCGGTACGCGGCGGTGGCGGCGGTGGCCAGGTCCACGGCGGCGCCGGCGGTGTCCCCGGCACGGCGAGCGGCATCCGCGGCGGCGCGGTACAGGCGGTACATGTCATCGCCGCGCGTACGACAGCCGGCCACCTCCGCGGCCTGCCGGAGCATGGACGCAGCGGCGGCGGGGTCGTCGGCGAGCACGGACGCCTGCTCGTACCGCTGCTGCGACTCCCCGATCAGATGGCGGGTGAACGTCAGCTCAGCCAGGTGCCGGGCCAGGCGGTAGGCGTCCGCGCGCTGCTCCGGCTCGCCTGCCGCCCACCTCAGCGCCGCGCGGAGGTCATCGGCGGCCGCGTCGAACCGGGCCCGCCAGTCCGGCCCGGTCACCACCAGGTCGGCGGCCTGGGTGAGGCACCAGCGCAGGTGCCGGGCCCGGGCACCGGCCAGCTCACCGGCCTGGCTGAGCCGTTCCGTCCCGTACTGGCGGATGGTCTCCAATGCCCGGTAGCAGGTGCCCCTCGGGGTTGCCGTCACCCCCAGCAGGCTCTGCCCGGCGAGCCGGGCCAGTCCGTCGGCGACCACGTCCATCGCGGATCCGGCGACCTCGGCCGCCGCCGACGCGGTGAACGGCGCCACGAAGATCGACACTCGGTGCAGGAGCTCCTGGTCGGCCGGCTCCAGCAGGGCGTGACTCCAGTCCAGCACGGCCCGGACCGAGCGGTGCCGCTCATCAGCACGGGAGCCGCCGGTGAGCATCCGAAGCGGGTGGGACACAGCGGCGGTGACGCCGTCCAGCCCGAGCGTCGGGCAGCGGGCCGCGGCCAGCTCGATCGCCAGCGCCATGCCGTCCAGCCGCGCACAGATCGCGGCGATCTGGTCGTGCTGCGGCGGATCCAGCGGCCAGCCGGCTGCCTGCGCCCGCTCCATGAACAACGCGACCGCGTCCGACTCGCCGGCCAGCGACAACGGCGGGACCTGATACACCCGCTCGAACGGCACCATCAACCGGGCCTGGCTGGTCGCCAGCACGGTCACTCGAGGGCACGCCGCGAGCAGCCGTTCGAGAAGCAGCGTCACCCCGTCCACGACGTGCTCGCAGTTGTCGAGCACCAGCAACGCCTGGCGGTCGGCCAGCGCGGCGACCACCGACTCGGTCAAGTCGCGGCCGGGCTGCTCGCCGAGTCCCAGCGCACCCGCGACAGCGGTCGCGATCATGCCGGGATCGGTGACCGGGATCAGGTCGACGAACCACACCCCGTCGGCGTACCGGCCGGCCACCGCCGCCGCCACCGCCAACGCGAGCCGGGTCTTGCCCACGCCGCCAGGACCGACCGCGGTCACCTGGCGATGCGCCGTGATCATCTCGGACAGCTCCGCCCGCTCCCTGGCCCGGCCGATGAACGAGGTCAGCGGGGCCGGCAGGGGGACTGATTCCTGACGAGGCCGATCGACGGCTGCGCGCTGGGCGAGAGCTCGCCGATCCGGCACGTCCAGCTTGCGCAGCAGTGAGGAGACATGGCTCTCGACGGTGCGTACCGAGATGAACAGCCGCGCTGCGATCTCAGCGTTGCTGAGGTGCGAGCCGAGGAGCTCCAGTACCTCGGCCTCCCTCGGAGAGATGTCACCTTCTGTCGCCATGGTCGCATTCTGTCGCATCCGCTCCGTGCGCTATCCGGGCCGGCGATCCGTGGTCGGTTCCGTGGTCGCCACGGATGCTCACCCACCGGGCCGGGATGAAAGCTAGGAGCACAACAGATCGCGCCTACAGGAGCAATCGTGATCAAGACCGTGCTGCACCCCGTGTCCGACCTGGCCAAGGCCAAGGAGGTCTACGCGGCCCTGCTCGGCCGCCGGCCCGAGAACGACACTCCCTACTACGTCGGCTTCGAGGCCGACGATCAGCACATCGGGCTGGTGCCGAACGGTGGACCGCAGGGCATGACCGCCCCGGTGGCCTACTGGCACGTGCCGGACATCGAGGCGAAGCTCGCCGAGGTGACCGCCGCGGGGGCCACGGTGCGGGAGGCGGCGCACGACGTCGGCGGCGGCCGCCTGGTGGCCACCTTCACCGACCCCGATGGCAACGTCCTCGGCCTCATCCAGGACTGACACGAAAGGAAACCGCGATGACCTCCATTCACTCCGTCACGTTCGAAGTCCCCGACCCCACGGCCGCCGACGAGTTCTACGCCAGTGCCTTCGGCGTGGGAGCCCACGTGCGCACCCGCGCGTCACAGGCACCCACGACCGGCTTCCGCGGGTACCTCATGTCGCTGGTGGTGTCCCAGCCGAGCACGGTGGACAGCCTCTTCGGCACCGCTCTGCAGGGCGGTGCGACCACCCTGAAACCACCCGCGAAGAGCTTCTGGGGGTACGGCGGTGTCCTGCGTGACCCGTACGGCACGCTCTGGAAGATCGCATCGTCGTCGAAGAAGGACACCGGACCGCCCACCCGGAACATCGACGACATCGTGCTCCTGCTGGGCGTCGACGACGTCGCCGTGACCAAGCGCTTCTACGTCGAGCGCGGCCTGTCGGTGGCCAAGAGCTTCGGCCGCAAGTACGTCGAGTTCGCCACTGCGCCCGTCAGGCTGGCCCTGTACAGCCGCCGCGCCGCCGCCAAGGACGCCGGCGTCTCCATCGAGGGAACCGGCTCACACCGGCTCGTCATCGACACCGACGCCGGCCCCCTTACCGACCCGGACGGCTTCACCTGGGAGGCCACCTCCCGCTCGGTCCGGTGAACCCGCCACCAGCCGAACGGCGATGACACCCGCCGTCCGCACCCCCTCCCTTGGCTATGGAGATGATGAGCATGAGCGTGACCGGCCCTCCGGCCCGCCCCCTCGACCAGCGGATCCGCGACACCCTGGACCGGCTCGAACACGACGTCGACGCCTGGTTCGCCACCGCCGACCCGGCCGGCTCGCCCTACCTCGTGCCGCTGTCGTTCCTCTGGGACGGCCACACCCTGCTCATCTCCACAGCCGGAACCAACCCCACAGCCCGGTTCCTGGAAGCGACAGGCACGATCAAGATCGCGCTCGGCCACACGCGCGACGTCGTCCTCATCCATGCCGAACTCCGCGAGACGATCCCCGCCGCCGAGATCCCGGACGGGGTCGGCGACGCCTTCACCGCCAGGACCGGCTTCGACCCCCGCGCACAACGCGGCGGCTACCCCTACTTCCGCCTTGCCCCGCGCCAGGTACAAGCCTGGCGCGAGGTGAACGAGCTCACCGGCCGCACCCTCATGACCGACGGCAAGTGGGCTCACCTGTGACACGACGCTCTTCACATTTCGACAGCCAGCAGATAGGTTCACTTCGAAATCCGTTGCATATTCGGCGGATACGAACGATTTCTTAGGTAGTGGCCATGATCGACCGCAGGCGGCTGGGGACTTTGCTGGAGCGGGAGCGGAAGTCGTTCCGCGAGCGGAACCCCCGGTCCGCGGCGGCCTACGAGCAGGCGCGGGGCCGCCTCTTCGGGGGTGTGCCGATGACGTGGATGAACAAGACGGCGGCGGGGTTTCCGTTGTACCTGGCGTCGGCGCGGGGGGCACGGGTCACCGACGTGGACGGGCATGAGTACGTCGATCTCTGTCTGGGCGACACGGGGGCCATGGCGGGGCACTCCCCGAAGGCCGCTGTGGACGCGGTGGCGGAGCGGTACGGGGTGCTGGGTGGGGCGGCGGTGATGATGCCGACCGAGGACGCGGCCTGGGTGGGGGGTGAGCTGGGGCAGCGATTCGGGGTGCCGTACTGGAGTTTCTCGCTGACCGCGACGGACGCCAATCGGTGGGCGATCCGGCTGGCGCGGGCGGTCACGGGGCGGCCGAAGATCCTCGTCAACAGTTACTGCTACCACGGCAGTGTGGACGAGGTGCTGCTGGTGGTCGGCCCGGACGGCGAGCAGGTGTCCCGGGAGGGGAACGTGGGGGCACCGGTGGATCCGACGGTGACCTCCCGGGTGGTGGAGTTCAACGACCTGGCGGGGCTGGAGCGGGAGCTCGCGCACGGCGACGTGGCGGCCGTGCTCATGGAGCCGGCGCTCACCAACATCGGGATCGTCCTCCCCGAACCGGGTTACCTGGACGGGGTTCGGGAGCTGACCCGGCGGTACGGCAGCCTGCTGATCAACGACGAGACGCACACGTTCTCGGCGGGACCCGGTGGCTGTACGGCGGCGTGGGGACTCTCACCGGACATCGTGACCATCGGCAAGGCGATCGGCGGCGGCATCCCGAGCGGCGGGTACGGACTGTCCGCCGAGGTGGCGGCCCGCCTTGAGAGCATGAGCGGGCTCGACCTGATCGACATGGGCGGCGTCGGCGGCACACTCGCCGGCAACGCGTTGTCGGTCGCCGCCATGCGGGCCACGCTGGAGCACGTGCTCACCCCGGCCGCGTTCGACCACATGACCGCGCTCGCCGGACGGTTCACCGGCGGTGTCCAGCAGGTCATCGACGACCACGGCCTGCCCTGGTCGGTCACACAGCTCGGCGCGCGGGCCGAGTACCGCTTCACCGACCCGGCCCCGCGCGACGGCGGCGAGTCCAACGCGGCCGCCGACCCCGACCTGGACGACTACCTGCACGTCTACCTGGCCAACCGCGGCGTGCTGCTCACCCCGTTCCACAACATGGCCCTGATGTGCCCCGACACCACCGAGGCCGACGTCGACCGCCACCAGGAGGTCTTCGCCGCCGCCGTCGCGGAGCTGGCCGCGTGAACCTGGACGCCGTCGACCACGTCCTGCTGCGCGAACCGCAACGCGACGGCCGCGCGTCCTCCACCGCCCTGTCCGAGGCGACCGGCCTGTCCGCCCCGCCGTCCGCCGGCGCGTGCAACGCCTCCGCGACGAGGGCGCCGTCCAGATCGTCGGCGTCACCGACCCGATGGCCCTCGGCCTCCCCGTCATGGCGCTGATCGGCGTCCGCGTCGACACCGACGTCCACGCCGTCGCCGACCGCATCAGCGAACTCGCCGGCGTCATCTACGTCGTCCTCACCGCCGGCTCCTTCGACCTGTTCGCCGAGGTCGTCCGCAAGGAACCCGCCGAACTCCTGACCGTCCTCAACGACCACATCAAACGTGTCCCCGGCGTCACCCGCGCCGAGACCTTCACGTACTTCGGCATCCACACCCACCGCTTCGCCTGGCCACCCGCCTGAGAGATCATCGTCCTGGCAACGAACCAAGGAGGCCTCATGTACGACGTGGCAGCGGTACGCCGGCACTTCCCCGCCCTGGAGGAAGGCGCCGCCCACTTCGACGGCCCCGGCGGCACCCAGGTCCCCGACGTCGTCGCCGACACCGTGGCGAACACCCTCCGCTCGGCCGTGGCCAACCGCGGCACCCGCACCACCGCCGAACGCCGCGCCGACGAGATCGTCACCGAGGCCCGCCAGGCGATGGCCGACCTCCTCGGCAGCGACCCCGCAGGCATCGTGTTCGGCCGCAGCATGACCCAGCTCACCTACGACCTGGCCCGCGCCCTCGCCAAACAATGGCGCCCAGGCGACGAGGTCATCGTCACCCGCCTCGACCACGACGCCAACATCCGCCCCTGGGTCCAGACCGCCGAAGCCCACGGCCTCACCGTCCGCTGGGCCGACTTCAATCCCGAAACCGGCGAACTACCCCCCGACGCCATCACCACCCTCCTCACCGACCGCACCCGCGTCGTCGCCGTGACCGCCGCCTCCAACCTCCTCGGCACCCGCCCCGACATCCCCGAAATCGCCCACCACGTCCACGCCGCCGACGCCCTCCTGTACGTGGACGGCGTCCACCTCACCCCCCACAGCCCCGTGGACGTCGAAGCCCTGGGCGGCGACTTCTACGCCTGCTCCCCGTACAAGTTCCTCGGCCCCCACCTGGGCGTCCTCACCGCAACCCCCGCCCTCCTGGACACCATCCACCCCGACAAACTCCTCCCCGCCACCGACACCGTCCCCGAACGCTTCGAACTCGGCACCCTCCCCTACGAACTCCTGGCAGGAACAACCGCCGCAGTCGACTTCCTGGCCTCCCTGACCCCCGGCGACGCCCCCCGCCGCACCCGCCTGCTCCGCTCGATGACCGCCCTGGAACACCACGAACAAGCCATGCTGAACCGCCTCGAACACGCCCTGTCAGAGATCCCCGCCGTACACCCCCACGGCACCCCCACCCGCACCCGCACCCCGACAACCCTGTTCTCCCTCGACGGCGTCCCCCCGTCCACCGCCCACGATTTCCTCGCCACCCGCGGCGTCAACGCCCCCGCCGGCCACTTCTACGCCCTGGAATGCAGCCGCCACCTCGGCCTCGGCGACACCGGCGCCATCCGAGCCGGCATCGCTCCCTACACCGACGACTCCGACGTCGACCGCCTGGTCACGGCCATCACCGAACTGACCGCATGACCGCGCCGGAGAGCGTGAATCGTCACCCTTTCCATACTGCTTCCAGGTCGGCGCACACAATCAGGACAGAGCCACCTGTGAATATCAGCTCATGACTGCATCCCTGCGGAGCAGGGACAATCTCATCCAGCAGAAGATTCCCGAGCATCTTGGGCTCAGGACCCCTTGCCGCGTGATCGACCACGAGCTTCGTGACGTCCGCATACCGAAGCTTGAGCCCTGCGTCGTGCTTCCACCGGTTCGGTTCGAGGTCAATATCGAGCGCAAGCCGACCGTCATCGGCCAAGCATATCTTTCCTACGGACAGGTCTTTCACGCAACGCGTGCTGCTGAAGTCATAGTGTTCCGGATCCGACGCGAACGCCCAAGCCCCTTGAGGAAGTTCCGCACGCAGACGCGGCAGTTCCAGCAGGTAAGGTCGCGGGTCGAGGGAGAACCCGTAAATCTGGGACCGTCGCTCCACTTTGATGAATTCCATCAGCACCCTTCTCTCAGGCACGGTCTACGGCACTTGTCACCGTTATGTCCGCAGGGAACTCGAGGGACGCATGACGCACGTACATTCCCTCGACTTCCACCGGATCAGGGAACCGAGCAGAGCGCCTTCAGTCAGGGTTGGACTCACACCGCAGGCGACGACGAGCTACTACCACCAGTAGACGGCCCCGCTTGTGTGCGCATGCCTACCAAGAAGTTCAGTCGTCACTTTCCGCCAGACGTGGCCTCTGGCGTCGTATTGGAATTCATGTAGCCGTCGGCGCCCGATCGTTCATCTTCTTCTGCCGGCACTCCTCCGGCAGGAAAAGATCGTCATCAGGACCTTCATTGTGTATGCATCGCCGAGCCGCCGGCAACGACATGGTACGTGCGCATACCTGCAATCACAAGACTGTGGTCGCGCTCCGAGCCGGCCCACTCCTTGAGGGCTGAAATCTGAATGCCCCCGGGCCCTGGAACGGATGACCTTCTGTGGTGATTACAGACTGCAGGAGGATACGACGTGAGAACACATCACCGGGCGCCGAGGTCGAATACCGCACCCATGGTGGCGCGGAGTTCGCAGGGGTTGGGGAAAGTGTGTTCGTAGCTCAGACGCTGGGTGTCCCACAGGCCGGAGGCGTATACCGTCACCGGGTCGTATTCGCGGGTGCATTTGGCTTTGGGGTCGGCGTTGAGTTCGTTGAGGTCGGCGTTGACGGGGTCCAGGAGGCGGCAGGCGTCCGCCGGGTGGGGGTGGGTGCCTCCGGGTGCGGAGCACTGGAGGAGGACGGCGTGGTCGGCGGGGGTGGGGGATTCGCCTTTGGCGGTGGCCAGGAGGAGGGCGCGGCGGATGTCTTTGCGGGACTTGGGGTGGGTGGTCAGGGTCGGCTTCGCGGGCTTGGTCATGTGGGTGAGGCGGGCGCCGGGGGTGGCGGGGCGGGCGGCGGCCGGGTGGGCGGCGGCGGGGGGCGTGAGGGTGGCCAGGGTCAGGGCGCAGGTGACGAGGAATAGGTGCGGTCGCATGGTTGGTGCCCCCGATCTCGCGTGGAACTTGGGTGGTCGCCGGCCCCTTGCGTCCCACGGGTCGACCAGGCGTCGAGGGCCTGATCAACGAGCGAAATTGGACGCATCAGGTATCTCTCCGGTTCCACCGGTTTCATAACAAGCCGATAACGGACCATACCTTTTGTCCGGTTTGGGGGTCCGTGACCAAGATCGCCGGAGTACGGTCGGGACTTGTCTCTTTACCCAGGCATGGGACCTTCCCGGGCATCCCATGACAAAGAAGGAGCTCAATGAATACCCGAGCAAAGCGTCTGATCCTCCCTCTCGGTGGCGTTGTCGTCGCCGCCGGCATGATCGGCGCGACCCTCACGACCTCGGCTCAGGCCGAGACCAAGCCGTCGCCGCGGAAGTCGGGGACGCTGGTGTCCAGCAACGGCGCGAAGGCCATCGCGGGGAGCTGGACTCCGAGCAAGCTGAAGGCGGCCAAGAACTACCTCGAGGACTCCACCCACTCGGGGAACCTCAGGAAGAGCACCGAGAAGGCGTCCGCCGACGGCAAGGCCGGGTCGGTCGCCCCGATCGGGGCGGGCGGCAAGACGGCCGGCGTCTCGAAGAACGTCAACCTTCCCACCAACGTGGGCAAGGTGTTCTTCCAGGTGGACGGCAAGCCGTACTGGTGCTCCGGCACGTCGATCCAGTCGAAGTACCGCAACGTGGTCGCCACGGCCGGCCACTGCGTGTACGACACCGACAAGAACAGCTTCGTCGACAACTGGGTCTTCATCCCCGGCTACTACAAGGGCAAGGCGCCCTGGGGCGTGTACGTCGGCGCCAAGGTCAACCTGCACCACGACTTCTCGGTGTACGAGGACTACGACTACGACTACGCCTTCGTCAACGTCTACAACGGCGTGAAGCAGACGGGCGACAAGGTCGTCAACAAGGAGACCTTCGACGCCTACAAGGGTCCGAAGTGGGCCAAGGACGTCGAGATCACCCAGGCCGAGTACCAGAAGTGCTACGACGAGCACGGCGGCGAGACCGCCGACTGCTGGTCGAAGGTCACCGGCAGCGAGGTCGTGCTGCCGTGGGGCACCGCGGGCGGCGAGAAGGTGCTCAAGGAGGTGACCAAGGAGGAGTACGACAAGGCCCCGGCCTGGAACTCCAAGGTCAACTACGCCAAGGCGCCCGCCAAGACCTCGACGGAGATCGTGGACGAGGCCACCTACAACAACTACAAGGGCCCCGGCTACAAGAAGATCGTCGACTCGGCGTACACCATCACCCACTACTACGTGAAGTACTGGGTGAAGAAGTCGAGCACGAAGAAGTACTACAAGACGGTCTTCTACATCAAGGAGCTGGTGGACGCCGGCCGTCTCGGCGACAACGTCGGCGGCCAGGGCTTCACCTGGAACCGCAGCACCACGGCCAAGCAGTTCGCCTTCGGGTACCCGACCGCCGCGCACCTCGACGGCAACAAGGCGTACACCGGCGAGACCATGAAGTGGTGCTACGGCCAGACGTCCGCCGCCCCGGCCGTGCCGAAGTACAAGGCCGAGGAGCAGATCGGCATCAAGTGCGCCTTCACCCCTGGCGCCACCGGCGGTCCGTTCCTGATCGTGTACAAGAGCGCGTCGCGCACCGGTTACCTCAACGGTGTGGTGAGCCTCACGCTCGACACCGACGGCAACCAGCGGTACGACCGGATCACCACGCCGTACTTCAACAGCGACACCTACGGCATCTACAAGTACGCCGCCAACCTGTACACCGGCAAGCTCTCCACGAGCGCCGGCTGACACAGGTGACGTGAGGCAGGGGGCCTGGGCCCGGCCCAGGCCCCCTGTCCCGTCCCATAACGAAGTGAACCCAGCTCTACCAAGTCACGTGTATCCCTGGACAGAGTCTGGAAAAATCGCCCTTCACTGTTGTGTCCACTGTTTTTGATCACTGGAAGGTACGAATGCCCTCCCGAGCGAAGCGGATCATGCTCACGCTGTGCGGCGCGCTGGCGTCCGCCGGTGTGATCGTCTCCGCCGTCCCGGGTCCGGCGCAGGCGGCCTCCAGTGCGCCGGACGGCATCACGACCGTCGCGCTGGCCCAGAGCAAGACGGACAAGCAGAAGGTCGTCGACTGGTGGACGCCCGACCGGCTGAAGCACGCGAGCAGCTACACGCCGCGCACCTCGTCCGGCGGCGGGGCGACCCCCCGTCCGAGTTCCACCGCCACGACGTCCGCGGCGACCCCGGCCGCGGCCCTGGCGGGCAGCGCCACCTCCTCGGCGAGCGGCAAGGCGTCCGCGCTGAACGGGGTGGTCCCGCCGAAGGCGGCACCGAAAAGCCTGACCTCCAGGAACGTGAACCTGCCGCCGACCGTGGGCAAGGTCTTCTTCCGGATCGGCGACGCCGAGTACTGGTGCTCGGCCTCCTCCCTCCACTCCCCGCGGTACGGCAACCTCGTGGCGACCGCGGGCCACTGCGCGTACGACGTCAAGCAGGCCAAGCCCGTCGAGTACTGGGTGTTCATCCCCGCCTACACCGGCGACGGCGCCACCCCGTACGGCATCTACGTCGGCCACACGCTGCACCTCAACGAGCGGTACGCCGCCACCGGCGACTTCGACTTCGACTACGCCTTCGTCACCGTGCACCACGGCTACCGGTGGGACCTCGACAAGAACACCGACGGCACGCCGAAGAAGGACCCCAAGGGCATGCCGGTCTACAAGGTGGTGGACACCGGGCGGCTGGAGAGCAACGTCGGCGGCCAGGGGTTCGCCTGGAACCGCGGCCACGTCGTCGCGGCGTACGCGTTCGGCTACCCCGCGGGCCCGCACCCCGACGGCACGCGCCCGTACACCGGCCGGCGAATGGAGTCGTGCCTGACCCGTGCCACCAGCAAGATCTCCACACAGAAGTGGGAGCTGGACGGCGGCGTGCTTTTCGGCAAGTGCGCGTTCACCGCCGGGGCGAGCGGCGGCCCCTGGCTGATCAAGTACAGCGGGGTCAAGCGCCTCGGTTACCTCAACGGCGTGAACAGCCTCACCTGGGACCTGAACGGGGACGGCAAGTACGACGGCATCTCCTCGCCGTACTTCAACACGGCGACCTACCAGGTGTACGCGTACGCGATCCGGCAGAAGACCGACTGAGAACGTCCCTCGAACATGGAGAAGGCCCGGCATCGCCGGGCCTTTCGTCGTTCAGGGGGATGCCGTGACGAGGCGTGTCCGGGTCCCGTCGGGCTGTTGCACCGTTCCCATGGGAGGCCTCTCACCTCATCGGCGGGCACCCCAGACGAGGCATGTCTGTTTTGTCGGGTTCTTTCGATCGGCCGCGCCCTTAGACGTAGCGGACCCCCGATTCGGCTCCCCCGACCAAGTGTGATGTGCGTCACACGCTCACGGCCACCCACCAGAACGGTTCACTCAAGTCACATAAGTCCCACTCTGCCCAGACATGGCGTGATCTGCGGGAACAGGGGTGGTCGGCCCGGATCTGACAGCCGGAGTCGACAGGCAGCCAAGTAACGAGCAGATCACGGCTGGACCGGTACCAAAAATGGTTCGGTTTCCAGTTACCGCCGACAAGATCTCCTCTGTATCTTCCTGGCTATCCCTTTACTGACGCATGGGGCGCAGGAAGCGTTCCACGCCAGCCCAAGGAGTTCCCTTGAACACCCGAGTCAAGCGTCTCGCCCTCCCGCTGGGCGGTGCCCTCGCCGCCACCAGCATGATCGGTGCCACCCTGGTCTCCTCCGCCCAGGCCTCCACCGCCCCCGCCAAGAAGGTCGTTTCCCTGGCCTCCTCCAGCAGCGCGCAGAAGGTCGCGGACTACTGGACCAGCAACCGTGGCGCCAACTTCAAGGCCGCCGCGCAGTACACCGCCGACTCGTCGGTGTCCGGCAAGGTGAAGCTCGGTGGCGGCGACGCGGCCCCCGACGGCAAGGCCGGCCAGGTCCCGCCGATCGGCCAGGAGAAGGTCACCCCCACCAAGGTCAAGAACGTCAACCTGCCGAAGACCATCGGCAAGGTGTTCTTCACCATCGGGGACAAGGAGTACTGGTGCTCCGGCTCCTCCATCCAGGCCAAGTACCGTAACCTGGTCGCCACCGCCGGTCACTGCGTGTTCGACGAGGGCCTCCAGAACGGCGCCCTGGACAACTGGGTGTTCGTGCCGGGCTACTACCAGGCCAAGGCTCCCTGGGGCATCTACGTCGGCAAGGCCGCCTACACCCACTACGACCTCGCGGTGTACGAGGACTACGACAGCGACTACGCGTTCGTGACCGTCTACAACGGCATCGCCTACGCCGGCGAGAAGGCTGTCTCCAAGGACGCGTACGACAAGTGGCAGGGCTACAAGTACGCCAAGGACGTGGCGATCACGGAGGCGGAGTACAAGAAGTGCAAGGACGAGCACGGCGGCGAGACCGTCGACTGCTGGGCCAAGGCTGACCCGTCCTCCGAGAAGGTCGTCCCCTACAGCACGCCGCTGGGCAACGGACCGCTCGGCAAGGTGGAGATCCGCACCAAGGAAGTCACCAAGGAGCAGTTCGACGCCGCCGGGAACGGCAACCACAACTACAACCAGGCTAACTACAAGACCTACACCGAGATCGTCGACGAGGCCACCTACAAGGGCTACACCGGCCCGGGCTACAAGAAGATCGTGGATGGCGCGTTCACCATCACGCACTACTTCCTCGAGTACAAGGCCGTCGTCTCCCCCGGCGCGACCAAGTACTACAAGACGGTCTTCGTCGTCGAGCTGTACAAGGACGCGGGTCGTCTGGGCGACAACGTGGGTGGCCAGGGCTTCACCTGGAACCAGAAGGTCGGCCAGCCGGTCTACGTCTTCGGCTACCCCGCGGCCCCGCACCCCGACGGTGACAAGCCGTTCACCGGTGTCACGCCGAAGTGGTGCTACGGCAAGACCTTCGCCGCCGCCGCTGCCGCGAAGTTCAAGGCCGAGGCCCAGATCGGTCTCAAGTGCTCCATGACCGCCGGCTCCTCCGGTGGCCCCTGGATCCTGAAGTACAGCAGCACCAAGCGTCTCGGCTACATCAACGGTGTCACCAGCCTCATCGGCGACGCCGACGGCAACGGCCGGATCGACTTCAGCACCTCGCCGTACTTCGACAGCGAGACCTACGCGATCTACAAGAGCGCCGCCAACCTGTGGTCCGGCAAGATCGTGACCTCCGACGGCGACCTCGTCACCAAGGCCTGACGTTCTAGCCAGCTAGAGCTCAGCGGTGTGATGTAGTACCCGTAGTACAGCAAGTACCAGCAGGGCCCGGCGTTCGCGCCGGGCCCTGTCGGCGTTTCATGGGTGGTTCGCGTGGGACGACTCCCACGCACGGGCATGTGACGGGCGGGCCGCAGGAGGGCGCTGAGGGCCACACAGAGGCCTTTGTGGACGCGCCAGCAGCCGTGTGGGGCGCTTAGACGTAGCGACCCCCCGATTCGGCTCCATCGGATCAGTGTGATCTGCGTCACACTGGCTCACCCACGTACGGACGTCGAATCACTTTGACCACATTCGAACCACTCGGTTCACATACTGCCTGATCTGCGAGTAAGCATCGCGGTCGGCATTCGGCGGGCGGCGTCACTGATCCAGCGATCAGGTTACGAAAGGGTCACGCCCCAGCAAGGCCGAAATTTCATAGCCAAGGGGGCACACAGCCCAAGATCACCTATGTATCTTCATGGCTATCCCTTTACTGACGCATGGGACGCAAGATGCGTTCCACATCAGCCCAAGGAGTTTCCTTGAACACCCGAGTCAAGCGTCTCGCCCTCCCCCTGGGCGGTGCCCTGGCCGCCACGAGCATGATCGGCGCCACTCTGGTCACCTCCGCCCAGGCGTCGACCGCCCCCGTCAAGAAGAGCGTCACCCTCGCCGGTTCCACCAGCGCGCAGAAGATCGCGGACTACTGGACCAGCAACCGTGGCGCCAACTTCAAGGCCGCCGCCCAGTACACCGGTGACGCGCAGGTCTCGGGCAAGGTCAAGCTCGGTGGCGGCGACGCGGCCCCCGACGGCAAGGCCGGCCAGGTCCCGCCGATCGGCCAGGAGAAGGTCACCCCGACCAAGGTCAAGAACGTCAACCTGCCGAAGACCATCGGCAAGGTGTTCTTCACCGTCGGGGACAAGGAGTACTGGTGCTCCGGGTCCTCCATCCAGGCCAAGTACCGTAACCTGGTCGCCACCGCCGGCCACTGCGTGTTCGACGAGGGCCTCCAGAACGGCGCCCTGGACAACTGGGTGTTCGTGCCCGGTTACTACCAGGCCAAGGCCCCCTGGGGCATCTACGTCGGCAAGGCCGCGTACACCCACTACGACCTCGCGGTGTACGAGGACTTCGACAGCGACTACGCGTTCGTCACTGTGTACAACGGCATCGCCTACTCCGGCGAGAAGGTCGTCAGCAAGGACGCGTACGAGAAGTGGCAGGGCTACAAGTACACCAAGGACGTGGAGATCACGGAGGCGGAGTACAACAAGTGCAAGGACGAGCACGGCGGCGAGACGGTCGACTGCTGGGCCAAGACCACCGGTAGCGAGATCGTCGTTCCCTGGGGCACCCCTGGCGCGGACACCGCGACCAAGGAAGTCACCAAGGAGGACTACGACAAGGCCGCTGCGATCCCGCAGAACGCCAACTACCACCAGGCCAAGGCCCTGAGCTACCCCGCGGTGCCGGCCGAGATCGTCGACGAGGCGACCTACAAGGCTTACACCGGCCCGGGCTACAAGAAGATCGTGGACGGCGCGTTCACCATCCAGCACTACTTCATCGCCTACGCGGTGAAGAAGAGCAGCACCACCAAGTACTACAAGACGCTCTTCATCGTCGAGCTGTACAAGGACGCGGGTCGCCTGGGCGACAACGTGGGTGGCCAGGGCTTCACCTGGAACCAGAAGGTCGGCCAGCCGGTCTACGTCTTCGGCTACCCCGCGGCCCCGCACCCCGACGGTGACAAGCCGTTCACCGGTGTCACGCCGAAGTGGTGCTACGGCAAGACCTTCGCCGCCGCCGCTGCCGCGAAGTTCAAGGCCGAGGCCCAGATCGGTCTCAAGTGCTCCATGACCGCCGGCTCCTCCGGTGGCCCCTGGATCCTGAAGTACAGCAGCACCAAGCGTCTCGGCTACATCAACGGCGTCAGCAGCCTCATCGGCGACGCCGACGGCAACGGCCGGATCGACTTCAGCACCTCGCCGTACTTCGACAGCGAGACCTACGCGATCTACAAGGCCGCCGCCAACCTGTGGTCCGGCAAGATCGTGACCTCCGACGGTGACCTGGTCACCAAGGCCTGACGTTCTGATCTTCCAGAACGCAGCAGCACCCACTGGCAGGGCCCGGCGTTCGCGCCGGGCCCTGCGCCCTGTACGGCCCCGTCCGGAGCGCGGCAGACGTCTGCCTCTCCCGGCCGGTGTACCGCCAACGATGTGATTTGCGTCACATCGCAACGCTTTCCCCGCCTGGGCTACGGCCTGTTGGACCGTTTCCACCAGGGCCTCTCCCGTGGTGATCATCGATCCGCCCGTATCGCCACCCTTGTCCAAGCTCATGGGCGGTTGCCCTATACAGCCCCTACGTCAAGATCCCCCGATAGGTTCATACCGTCCCTTTAGGGACCACTGGGGCAGGAGTCATCTCCTGTGGCTAACAAGGAGTCTCATTGAACACCCGAGTCAAGCGCTTCATGCTCCCTCTTGGTGGCGCGGCCTTCGCCACCGGCATGATCGCCGTCTCCCTCACCACTGCGGGCAGCGCCACCGCGGCAGCGCCGGCGAACGACCCCATGGCCTCCACCAAGGCCGCCGCGCTGGAGACCGTCAAGTTCTGGACGGCCAACGGCGGTAAGTCGCTGAAGTCCGCGACCAAGTACACCGAGGACACCGCCACCAAGGCGAAGATCAAGCTCGGTGGCGGTGACGCCGCCCCCGACGGCAAGACCGGCACCGTGCCGCCGATCGGCCAGGAGAAGGTCACCCCGACCAAGGTCAAGAACGTCAACCTGCCGCGCACCATCGGCAAGGTCTTCTTCCGCCTCGACGGCAAGACCTACTGGTGCTCCGGCTCCTCGGTGCAGGGCAAGTACCGCAACCTGGTCGCCACCGCCGGCCACTGCGTGTACGACACCGACTCCAACCGCGACACCCTGGACCGCTGGGTCTTCATCCCGGGTTACTACCAGGCCAAGGCGCCGTGGGGCATCTACGTCGGCAAGTCCGCCTACACCCACTTCGACTTCGCGGTGTACGAGGACTTCGACAGCGACTACGGCTTCGTCAACGTCTACAACGGCGTCGAGGCGGGCACCTGGAAGGACGTCGGCCGGCTCGGCGACAACGTGGGCGGCCAGGGCTTCGCCTGGAACCAGCCCATCGGCAAGCCGGTGTACGCCTTCGGCTACCCCGCGGGCCCGCACCCGGACGGTGACTTCCCCTACACCGGCCAGACGCCGAAGTACTGCTACGGCAACACCTCGGCCGCCGGCGCGGTCACCGCGTTCAAGGCCGAGGCGCAGATCGCCATCAAGTGCTCCTTCACCGCGGGCGCCTCGGGCGGCCCCTGGGTCGCGGGGTACAGCAGCACCAAGCGCCTCGGTTACATCAACGGTGTGACCAGCCTGGTGGGCGACAAGGACGGCAACGGCCGGTTCGACTTCGCGACCTCGCCGTACTTCGACAGCGAGACCTACGCGGTCTACTCGCTGGCCTCCAACCTGTGGTCCGGCAAGATCGGCAAGTGAGCTCCACCCGGTGCGGGGCCCGGCGTTTCGCCGGGCCCCGCCCGTGTTTCCCGGCCCGGCGCCCCAGAGAACCGCGGCCGGGAAGCCATCAGGTCACGCCGCGGGTGCCAGCCGCCCGGCCCGCTCGACCAGGTCGGCGACGGCGGACTCCCCGCTGAGCGGCGCGAGGCGGCGGCGCAGGTCCGCGACGTAGGAGCGGGTGCGCGCCGACCGCAGGCCCGCCGCGAGGTCCAGCGCGGACGCGCCCGCACGGCAGGCCTCGTCCACCTCGCCGCACAGGGCGTGCGCGGAGGCGAGCAGCGACAGGTTGAACATGCGGCCCCGGACGAACCGCCCGTCCATGTCGAGGGACCGGCGCGCGTACCGCACCGCACGCGCCCCGTCGCCGAGGTCGCGGAAGCAGTGGGCGTACTTGGCCGCGAGGTACGCCTCGTCGAAGTAGCGGATCCACTCAGGCTCCTCCTCCGGCCGCCGCCGGTCGAAAGCGAGGTCGGCTTGGTGGAGCGACAGGCCACAGGCCGTCTCGTCGGACAGCGCGGCGTGCGCGTGGGCCTCCAGGACGTACGCCTCGGCCAGCAGGGACGGCACCTGCGCTTGCCGCGCCGACATCTGCGCCGCCCGCGCGAGGTCGAGCGCGTGCCGGGGCCGGCCGATGTAGATGGCCTGGTGGGCCAGGCCCGCCAGCACCTCGCCGCCGAGCCCGTGGTCGCCCGCTCCTCTGGCCAGGCTCAGCGCCTGGATGAGGTGGCGCTGCGCCAGCCCGTGCTGTTCCAGGTCGTAGGCCATCCAGCCGGCCAGCCGGGTCGCCTCGGCGGCGGCGGAAGCGAGCGCGCGGCCGGTGGCCTCGCCGTACAGGCCGTCCTTCAGCAGCGGCGCGACCGCGGAGTCGAGATAGCGCACGACGGCGCCCCGCACCCTGCCGCCGCCGAACCGGTTGTCGAGCTCGCCGAACGAACGGGTCACCTCGCGGATGGCGGCGATGTCCGGCGCCCCGACCCTGCGTGGCCCGTGGGACTCGGCGAAGGCCCCAGGGGGAGAAGTCAGCCAGCCCAGGGCTCCCGCCGAGCCCGCGCCGACGGTGAAGGCGGAGTCGAGCAGGAATCTGCGCCGCTCCATCTCCGCCCTCCATAATGCTGTCACGATCTGGACACCCTCCTGCCACGTGTCGCTGAGGTGCTGCCCGAGATCGAGGGGCGTGGCTCCCCCCGCCATCCCGAGGTCCTCGGGGCCGACCGGCCGTCCGAGCCGCATGGCGAAGATCTCCGCGAGCAGCGCCGGCACCGGGTCGCGCGGGCGTTGACCGGCCACCCAGCGCAGCACCGAGCTGTGGTCGTAGACCAGCCCGGTCAGGCCGTGGGCCGCTCCGAGGTCGTTGAGGGCGCGGGCCAGCCCCTTGTGGGAGAAGCCCGCCTCGGCGACGAGGTGGCGGAGCAGGTGGTTGGGCTCACGTCGCATCGCTTCCCCAGGGACTCACGGACGGTCGACGAGGCTCCGGCCCACCGGCGAGCCTCCCCTTGCGAAGAGACGTACGCCCGTCGTGCTCGCTCTTGTCCGGTGAGTAACGGAGAGTTTTTGTTATAGCACGTTGCGTGACATGATGTGGGAATTCCGGAGACTTGACCTTCGGGAGGGAAACCTCACGATGAGGCCAAGGTTGGTCGACAAAAAGCCCTGCCCGCCGCGGTGGCGGCGGGCAGGGCTTGTCGTGAGCTGGGAGGACGCGGTTACTTGCGCGCCACGCCGTCCTCGTGAGCCTGGGCGGCGACCGCGGCGGTCACCGCGGGGGCCACGCGGGCGTCGAACGGGCTCGGGATGACGTAGTCAGGGGAGAGATCGCCGCCCACCACATCGGCCAGCGCGCGGGCCGCGGCGACCTTCATGTTCTCGGTGATGGCCGACGCCCGCACGTCCAGCGCCCCGCGGAACACGCCGGGGAAGGCCAGCACGTTGTTGATCTGGTTCGGGAAGTCGGACCGGCCGGTGGCCACGACCGTGGCGTGCCGCCGGGCGACCTCGGGGTGGATCTCCGGGGTCGGGTTGGAGAGCGCGAACACGATGGCGTCGCGGGCCATGGACTCGACGGCGCTCTCGGCGAGCGTGGAGCCGGACAGGCCGATGAACACGTCCGCCCCGGTGAGGGCCTCCTCGGTGGACCCGGTGCGGCCGGCGCGGTTGGTGCGGGCGGCCAGCACCTGCTTGACGGGGTTCAGCCCCTCGCGGCCCTGGTAGATCATGCCCTTGGAGTCGGACACCGCGATGTCCCCGATGCCGGCGTTCACCAGGATGTTGGTGACCGCGACACCCGAGGCCCCGGCGCCCGCGACCACGGCCCGCAGGTCACCGAGCGTGCGGCCGGTCAGCCGGGCGGCGTTCTGGAGCGCGGCGAGCACCACGATGGCGGTGCCGTGCTGGTCGTCGTGGAAGACGGGGATGTCGAGCAGCTCCCGCAGGCGGTCCTCGACCTCGAAGCAGCGGGGGGCGCTGATGTCCTCCAGGTTGATGCCGCCGAACGACGGCGCGAGACGCACCACGGTCTCGACCAGGCCGTCCACGTCGGTGCAGTCCAGGCAGACGGGCACCGCGTCCACGCCGCCGAACTCCTTGAACAGCAGGGCCTTGCCCTCCATGACCGGCATGGCCGCCGCCGGCCCGATGTCGCCGAGCCCCAGCACCGCGGTGCCGTCGCTCACCACGGCGACGACGTTGGAGACCCAGGTGTACTCGTTGACGAGCTCCGGCTGCTCGGCGATGGCCGTGCAGACCCGCGCCACACCGGGCGTGTAGGCCAGGGACAGGTCCCCGGCGTCGCGGACCGGGACGGTGGAACGGACCTCCAGTTTGCCCCCGCGGTGCATGGCGAACGCGGGATCCAGATCGAGATCTTCCAAAGATGCGGAGAACGGCGTGACTGCCACAGCGACCCCTGTGTCGTAAGGACGGTTTCCTTCGTTAGACGCCGCGTTTGAGCGAGGCCCAGGCTTCGGTAGCCGCCCGGCGGCCGTCGTCGTTGACGGTCGTCTCCGTGAGGGGGTACGGGGGTCACCCGTCGCTCGATTGTGCCACACCCCACGACACCTGCCGAAGCCGTGCGTCCCACAATCCACCCCGCGCCGGGGTCCCCGTCCCAGACCGCCCCCCAGAGGGCCGCTCCGGTACCCGACATCCCCTTGCATCCACCCGTACCCTGACGTTTCTCCCCAATACCCCCACAGACCACCCACACCCTGCAAACCCCCTCCCCCCACCACCTCAACGCCTCCCTCCACCACCTCGCTACGCCTCGTCCCCTGTCCCGAACACCGGGCCAGGGACGAGGTGCGGCGAACCAGGCCCCCGGTACGGCGAAGCGCCGTCCCGGCCGGCTCCTCCCCGGTCGTGCAGCCCCGATTCGGCGCCGCGACGGCGAGAGGTGGTACGGCGATTCCGACGCCACCGTACGGCGAGGTCCCGCCAACGCTGACGGCGAAGCCGTCGTCACAGGCCCCGCAGTCCCGACCGGCTTCCCTCCACCGTGCAGCCCGATCCGGCGCCGCGACGGCGGGACGAGGTACGGCGAATCCGGCACCACCGTACGGCGAGGTCCCGCCAACGCTGACGGCGAAGCCGTCGTCACAGGCCCCGCAGTCCCGACCGGCTTCCCTCCACCGTGCAGCCCGATCCGGCGCCGCGACGGCGGGACGAGGTACGGCGAATCCGGCGCCGCCGTACGGCGGAGAGCCGGAGAGACTTCGGGGGTACCGCGTCGGGCAGGGGTAGCGTGTAATACTCGTAGTTCGTATTCATCCCTTACCTGGACCGGACGTGGACCTCACCTCGTACGCGGAACTCGCGGTGCTGCTGGTCAACAGCGGGCACGCGCTGGACTCCTTGGAGGAGGCCCGGCGGTTCCTCGTCGCGGCCGGCCGGGAGAAGGACGCCGCGCGGCTCACCCGGGCCGACCTGGTGATCCTGCGCGAGCTGCGTCGCGAGCTGGCCGCCGTGTTCGCGGCCGCCGCCCGGCAGGACGAGCAGGGAGCCGTGGAACGGCTCAACGCGCTGCTGACCCGGCACCCGGTGCACCCGCAGATCACCCGGCACGACGGGCACCGCTGGCACCTCCACCTGACCGAGGGCGGCCGGCTGAGCGGCGAGTACGCCGCGGGCGCCGTCATGGGCCTCACCGCTCTTGTCACCGGCCTCGGCGTGGACCGCCTCGGCGTCTGCCAGGCCGACCCCTGCCGCCGCGCCTACCTCGACACCTCCTCCAACCGCTCCCGCCGCTACTGCTCCGAACGCTGCGCCAGCCGCGCCAACGTCGCCGCGTACCGCGCCCGCCGCCGCGACGCCGAACGCGTGGCAGGCGCGTAACCGGCTCCCCGCCGTACGGCGGCGCCGGATTCGCCGTACCTCGTCCCGCCGTCGCGGCGCCGGATCGGGCCACACGGCGGAGGGAGCCGGCCGGCACTGCGGGGCCTGTGACGACGGCCTTCGCCCGCAGCGCCGGTGGGACCTCGCCGTACGGCGGCGCCGGGATCGCCGTACCACGGCCCATCGTCGCGGCGCCCCATCGGGGCTACACGACCGGGGAGGAGCCGGCGCCGCGTCAGGGGAAGAGTTTCGCGCGGTGGAGGGGGGCGTAGCGGAGGAGGACTCGGCCCAGGACGTTGGAGGGGGGGACGGGGCCGAAGTCCCAGCTGTCTTTTCGGCCGGGGGCTTGCTGGTTTTCGCTTTCCAGCCACCAGCCTTCTCCGGTGCGCATCGTGGCGCGTTTGACGATCAGTTGGGTGGGGGTGCCGGGGAGGCGGGCGACGACGAGGTCGCCGGGGCGGATGCGGGCTCGGCGGCGGACCAGCAGCAGGTCGTCGGGGTGGAGGACGGGGAGCATCGAGGTGCCGGCCACACGGACCTTCATGAACGACATCCGCCTCCTCCGCGGGGAATCGACACGAGTAAGTTGGGAACCAGGACAACTGCTGTCCCCGTCATCAGCGTCTAGGAAGGAAACCGATGCTCGCACGACTGCTGCGGCCGGGCCATGTCGCCTCCGCGCACTGCGATCTCCCTTGCGGTGTCTACGACCCGGCGCAGGCTCGCATCGAGGCGGAGTCCGTCAAGGCCATCATGCAGAAGTACGCCGACAACGACGACCCGGTGTTCCGGGCGCGGGCCCTGAAGATCAAGGAGGAGCGGGCCGAGCTGGTCAAGCATCACCTGTGGGTGTTGTGGACCGACTACTTCAAGCCTCCGCACGTGGAGCAGTACCCGCAGCTCCACCAGCTCTTCTGGGACGCCACCAAGCTCGCGGGCGCGGCCGGCGCCAAGGGCACGGTTGACGTCGCCAAGGCCGACGACCTCCTCGGGAAGATCGACGAGATCTCTAAGATCTTCTGGGAGACCAAGGCCGCCTGAGCGTCCGGACCGTCACCGGCCTCGCGCGCCTTTTACGGTCGCGCGGGGCCGGCGGCCGGCCTCGGGCATAGACGTCAAGGCAGGGTCAGCGGGACGTCACGGAAACCCGCCCGCAATCACGCAAGATCAGCACTATCGGCGCGTCCCAGTCCCGCATCAGCGGTCCGGGGGCGGTAAGTTGCTAGTCAGCAGCTCTGCGCGAGGAGGAACGTGACCGACGAGACAGCGACGCGTGCAGATGGCATCTCCGGCGGCCTGGCGGGGATCCGTGACGCGGTGAGCGTGCGGTTGCCCGCCGCGAGCGCCTACCTGTCGGTGCTCCGTACGGCCACCGCGGGGCTCGCGGCACGGCTCGACTTCACCTTGGACGAGATCGAGGATCTCCGGATCGCCGTCGACGAGGCGTGTGCCATGCTGCTCGGCCATGCCGTGCCCGGCACCGACCTCATCGCCGAGTTCGAGCTGACCGGCAAGGAGATGATCGTCCGGGTCGAGGTGAGCACCGTCGGCCAGGCCGAGCCCAAGCGTGACGACTTCGCCTGGATGGTGCTCACCGCCCTTGCCGACAGCGTGGACGCCGAGACCGACTCCCCCGACCGCATGGCCATCGTGCTGCACAAGCGCCGAGGCGCTGCGAGGCCGCTGTGACGGAGAGGACCCGAGCCGTGGCCGGCAGTGACAGCACCGTTCCCGACCGGGTCCGGGCCCGTGGGCTGTTCAGCGAGCTGGCCGAGCTGCCCTCGGACGATCCGCGGCGTCAGCGCATCCGCGACGAGCTGGTCGAGCTTCATCTGCCGCTGGTCGAGTACCTCGCCCGCCGTTTTCGCAACCGCGGCGAGTGGCTCGACGACCTCACCCAGGTGGCGACGATCGGCTTGATCAAGTCGATCGACCGTTTCGACCTGGCCCGCGGGGTCGAGTTCTCCACCTACGCCACGCCCACCATCGTGGGCGAGATCAAACGGCACTTCCGCGACAAGGGCTGGGCGGTACGCGTGCCGCGCCGCCTGCAGGAGCTCAAGCTCTCCCTCACCAAGGCGATCAGCGAGTTGTCGCAGCGGCAGGGCCGGGCGCCCACCGTCGCCGAGCTCGCCGCCCACCTCGCGATGAGCGAGGAGGAGGTGCTGGAGGGCCTGGAGTCCGCCAACGCCTACTCCACGGTGTCGCTGGACGCGCCCGACTCCGGGGACGACGACGCCCCCGCGGTGTCCGACTCGCTCGGCATCGTGGACGAGTCGCTGGAGGGCGTCGAGTACCGCGAGTCGCTGAAACCGCTGCTGGAGCGTCTGCCGCCGAGAGAGAAGCGCATCCTGTTGTTGCGCTTCTTCGGCAACATGACGCAATCGCAGATCGCCACCGAGCTCGGCATCTCGCAGATGCACGTCTCGCGCCTGCTGGCCCGCACCTTGGCCCAGCTCCGCGAGGGCCTCACCGCCGAGGACTGACCCGCCCACCGCCGGGCGGGATCTTCACATCCGGGGGCTTCGCGGGGAAGCCTCAGTCTTTGATCATGGCCCGGGTCGTCGGCGGCGCCAGCAGTGCCACCACGCCCGCCGCCGCCAGGGCCAGCAGCAGGGCGCCCGGCACGTACTGCCCGGACTGCGTCAGCGACACGCCCACCGGCACCGAGAAGATCTGGGTGACCACGCCGGGGGCCCGGCTCCACCGCGCGGCGGACGACACGCCCCAGGCGACCCACAGCAGCGCGGCGCCCACCACGAGGCCGAGCGCGGAGATCACGATGGAGTCGCCGACGGCCGTGGCGCCGCCCGCGACGGTCTGCACCCCGGCGTAGCCGCCGAGGGCGATCGCGGTGAGTCCCTCGGCCGCCAGCACGGCGGCGGCGACGATCAAGGTCACCGGGCGGTTGAACATATCGGGACCCTACTCGACCGGTACGCCGGGTGGATGACCGGTGGCTACGCTGGGCGGCATGCGGGCACTCCTCCTCACCAACCCCAAGGCGACGTCCACGCACCGGCGTACCCGCCAGGTGCTGATCCGCGCCCTCGGCGCGGCCGTCGACCTCTCGGTGGAGGAGACCGCTTACCGCGGCCACGCCACGCTGCTCGCGGGCACCGCGCGGGAGAAGGGCTTCGACGCGGTCGCCGTGCTCGGCGGGGACGGCACCGTCAACGAGGCCGTGAACGGCATGCTGGCGGGCGAGGGCGAGCCGCCGGCGCTGATCGTGATCCCGGGTGGCTCGGCGAACGTCATGGCGAGGGCCCTGGGGTTGCCGAACGACCCGGTGGAGGCGACCGGCGCGGTGCTGGAGGCGCTGCGGGAGGACCGGCGCCGCACCGTCGGTCTTGGCCGGGCGATCTGGGACGACGCCACCATCGGGGGCACGTCGGGCTCGGCCACCAGGAGCCGGTACTTCACCTTCTCGGCGGGCATGGGGTACGACGCGGAGGTGGTCCGGGCGGTCGAGGGGCTGCGCGCCGCCGGCTACAAGGCCTCCCCCACCCGGTACATCGGCACGGCGCTGCGGCACTACCTGATGACCGACCGCCGTCACCCGGCGTTGCGCCTGGAGCGTCCGCGGCGGCCGGTGGTGGACGGCATCCACATGGCGATCATCTCGAACACCGCCCCCTGGACCTACGCCGGAGACCGGCCGGTCAACCCCACGCCGTGGGCCGGTTTCGACACCGGCCTGGACATGCTCGGCCTTCGCCGCCTCGGCCCTCTGGCGATGGCCCACATCGTGCGGCAGATCATCGGCGAGCGCACGGGCCTGGCCCGCGGCCGCCATCTGGTGCAGCTCCACGACGAGGACGAGTTCACGCTCGTCGCCCGGCGGCCCACCGCGTTCCAGCTCGACGGCGATTACCTTGGGGAGCGGGAACGCGTGACGTTTGTTTCGGTGCCAGCCGCGTTACAAGTTTTGGTCTAAACGTTCACTTGCCGTCATAGTGTGACGCATCCGACATCTATCTCCGGCAAAACCTTCCCCCAAACCTCTTGCGTGACCTGGGCATGCCTGAAAAGCTCAACGTGACGTCGGAACGTAGGACGTTTGGGGAGGCAATCTGTCCTCAAAGGTCCACGGCGGTCAGAGCGATGTTCCTGGACCCCATCCCAAGGTCCGGGAAAATTTTCGCCCTTGCTAGTGAAAGTGTTCACAAACATCCGTCACCGCTCGGAGCCGTGAGGCTCCGCCTACGAAGGAGTGGAACGCATGGACTGGCGCCACCGCGCTGCCTGCCGTGACGTGGACCCCGAGTTGTTCTTCCCGATCGGCAACACCGGCCCCGCGCTCATGCAGATCGAAGAGGCCAAGCAGGTCTGCCGCTCGTGCCCGGTCATCGACTCCTGCCTGAAGTGGGCTCTTGAGTCCGGCCAGGACGCCGGCGTCTGGGGTGGCCTCAGCGAGGACGAACGCCGCGCCCTCAAGCGCCGCACCGCCCGCACGCGCGCCCGCCTGGCCGTCTGACCCGCCGATAGCTCGACCGTCCGACCGACAGCGAGAGCCGCGAAGCCCCGAGGTCCGCGGGCACGACGAGGAGATCCGCGCTAGGCCGGCTGAACGGGGATCGTGAGCGACACCTCCGTCCCCCCGCCCTGGCGCGGCCGCACGGCGAGCCGGCCCGACAACTCGCCGACCACGAGCGTGCGCACGATCTGCAGCCCGAGGCTGGTCGAGGAGTCCAGGTCGAACCCGTCGGGCAGGCCCTGGCCGTCGTCGGCCACGCTCACGTCCAGACGTTCCTCGGTGCGCGAGACCACCACGGTGATGGTGCCGCTGCCGTAGGAGAAGCCGTGCTGCACCGCGTTCTGCAGCAGCTCGGTGAGCACCATGGCCATCGGTGTGGCCACCATCGCGGGCAGCATGCCGAAGCTGCCCACCCGGCGCGGCATGACGTTGGCCGCCGAGACGTCGCCCGTCATCGCGATCACGCGGTCGGCGATGTCGTCGAAGTCGACGATCTCCTCGGGGGTGTGCGACAGGGTCTCGTGCACGATGGCGATCGACCCCACCCGGCGTACGGCCTCCTCCAGCGCCTCCCTGCCCTCCGGCACCCGCAGCCGCCGCGCCTGCAGCCGCAGCAGCGCCGCCACGGTCTGCAGATTGTTCTTCACCCGGTGGTGGATCTCGCGGATCGTGGCGTCCTTGGTCATGAGCTCACGCTCGCGGCGCCGCAGCTCGGTGACGTCCCTGATCAAGATGAGCGCGCCGATGCGCCCGCCCCCGACGATGAGCGGGATGGCGCGCAGTTGCACGACGTTGGCCCCCGCCTCGACCTCGGTCTCGCGAGGTGTGCGGCCGCTGGCCACCAGGATGAGGTCCTCGTTGATGGGCTCGTCGGAGTAGCACAGCGCCGCGGTGGTGCGGCCGAGGTCGGTGCCCACGAGGTCGGCGTGCAGGCCGAGGCGCCGGTACGCCGACAGCGCGTTCGGCGAGGCGTACGTCACCCGGCCGGCCCGGTCGAGGCGCAGCAGGCCGTCACCCACGCGGGGCGAGCGGACCAGGATCGGGCCCTCGTCGGGAAAGGGGAAGCGGCCCTCGGCCACCATCTGCGCGAGGTCGGAGGCGCTCTGCAGGTACGTCAGCTCCAGGCGTGAGGGCGTGCGGGCCGAGGAGAGGTTGGTGGAGCGCTGGATGACCGCCACGAAGTGGTCGTCGCGCCGCACCGGGATGGTCTCCTCGCGCACCGGCACGCCGCTGGACCAGTCGGGGTCGCCCTCGCGGCAGATGCGCCGCTCCTGCCACGCGGTGTCGATCAGCGGCCGCTCCCACGCCGCGACGATGGTGCCCACGACGTCGTCGTGGTAGACGGTGGGGCCGGTGGTGGGCCGCATCTGCGCCACGGCGACCCACGCCGACTCGTCCCTGAGCGGGATCCAAAGGATCAGGTCGGCGAAGGACAGGTCGGCCAGCAGTTGCCAGTCCGACACCAGGGACTGCATCCATTCCAGGTCGGCCGGGTCCAACGTGGTGTGGCGCCCGACGAGGTCGCTCAGAGTCGGCACGTGTGCATCATGCGTGCTAACCCGGCGGAAAGCGAATCGAGCGGCCGGGCACTGGGAAGATTCGTCGAATGGAGCACACCGATCCCCTGGCACGCCTGCGCGTGGCCGCCGCGGCGCGTGACGCCGCCGGGCTGCGCCGGGCCGCACGTCCCCGCACGCCCGACCACGACGGCCTGATCGACCTGGCGTCCAACGACTACCTCGGGTTGTCCCGGGACGCGCGCCTGATCGCCGCCGCGGTCCGCGCGACGGAGCGCTGGGGCACCGGATCGACCGGCTCCCGGCTGGTCACCGGCACCACCGGGGTGCACGCCGAGCTGGAGGAGCGGCTGGCCGCGTTCGCCGGGGCGCCGCGGGCGCTGGTGTTCTCCTCGGGGTACATGGCCAACCTCGCGGCGGTGGCGACGCTCGGCGCGGGCGGCCTGGTGGTCAGCGACGCCGGCAACCACGCGTCCATCATCGACGCGTGCCGCCTGTCGCGGTCCCGCGTGGTGGTCACGCCGCGCAAAGACGCCGACGCCGTGGCCAAGGTGCTGGCCGACCGGTCCGAGGAGCACGCCCTGGTGGTGACCGACGCGGTGTTCTCCGTGGACGGCGACCTCGCCCCCGTCGCCGAGATGCACGCCGCCGCCCGCGCGCACGGGGCGCTGCTCGTGGTGGACGAGGCCCACTCGCTCGGCGTCGTCGGCGACGGCGGCCGGGGCGCGGTGCACGAGGCCGGCCTCGCGGGTGCCCCCGACGTCGTGCGCACGGTCACGCTGTCCAAGTCGTTCGGATCGCAGGGCGGCGCCGTGCTCGGCGCGCCCGAAGTGGTGGAGACCCTCGTCGACACCGGCCGCACCTTCATCTTCGACACCGCGCTCGCCCCGGCGGCCGCCGCCGCGGCGCTCGCGGCCATTGATATCGTTGGCGGCCATCCCGACCTGCCAAGGCAGGCCCGTGACAACGCATCGGCGCTGGCCCGCATGGCCGAGGACCGTGGGCTTACCACCGCGGTCCCGGCGGCGGCCGTCGTGCCGGTGGTGCTCGGCCCACCGGACGCCGCACTGCGCGCGGCGGCGGCGCTGGCCGAGCGAGGCGTGCGCGCCGGATGTTTCCGCCCGCCGTCGGTGCCGTCCGGCCGGTCTTGTCTGAGATTGACCGCACGGGCCAATCTGAGTTCGGATGATCTCGCGGTGATCGGACGCGCGCTCACCGCGGTGGCCGAGATGAAGGTGAACGTGTGACGGAAGACTCTCCCCGGATCCCCAAGTACTACGACGTCAAACGCAACCTGCTGGAGCTCACCAAGTCTCTGCCGGCCGGGGCGGCGCTGCCGCCCGAACGTGCCCTCGCCGTGCGGTTCGAGACGTCCCGCACGACCGTCAGGCAGGCCCTGACGGAGCTGGTCGTCGAGGGGCGCCTGCTGCGCATCCAGGGCAAGGGCACGTTCGTGGCCCAGCCCAAGGTCGCCCAGGTGCTGGCGCTGACCTCCTACACCGGGGATCTGCGGACCGTCGGCCTCGAACCGGACACCAAGATCCTGGACATCAGCTACATCTCCGCCGACGAGACCCTGGCCAAGCGTCTCGGGATCAACCCCGGGGGGCGGGTGCTGCGCATCCACCGGCTCCGGCTGGCCAACGGCGAGCCGATGTCCATCGACACCACTCACCTGTCCGCGCGGCGCTTCTCGCGGCTGCGGCGCGAGCTGGAGGTGCACGCCTCCCTGTACGAGACGCTGCACAACGCCTACAACGTGCAGCTCACCGACGCCGAGGAGATCATAGAGACGGTGCTGGCCACGCCGTACGACGCGCAGGTCCTCGGCGTGGACGTCGGCCTGCCCATGCTGCTGCTCACCCGGCACGCCTTCGACGCCGACGGGCAGCCGGTGGAGTGGGCCCAGTCGCTGTACCGCGGCGACCGCTACAAGTTCGTCACGCGTCTGCACCGGCCGCCCCAGCACGACGGGCAACACGACGCCTGACGTGGCCGGCCATCGCGGCGGGAAAAGGGGTCGCGCCCCCCTAATGTGGTGCCGGTGAGCGTTCTGGTGGTCACCGGCACCGACACCGGGGTGGGCAAGACCGTCGTCACGGCCGCGCTGGCGGCGCTGGCACGTGAGCGGGGCGCGCCGGTCGCGGTGGTCAAACCCGCCCAGACCGGCGCCGCCCCCGGCGCGCCGGGCGACCTCGACGAGGTGGTCCGGCTGGCCGGGGTCACCACGACGTTCGAGTTCGCCCGCTACCCCGACCCCCTGTCCCCGGCCGCCGCGGCCCGCGCGGCCGGGCTGCCCCCGCTGTCCCTCGCCGACGCCGCCACGCGCGTCGCCGAGCTGGCGCAGACGCATCGCCTGGTGCTGGTGGAGGGCGCCGGCGGGCTGCTGGTGCGCTTCGACGAGGACGGCGGCACCCTCGCCGACCTCGCGCGGATGGTGCGCGCCCCCGTCCTGGTGGTGGTGCGGGCCGGCCTCGGCACGCTCAACCACACCGCGCTCACCCTGGAGGCCCTCGCGGGCCGCGGCCTGGACCTCGCGGGCGTGGTGATCGGCTCCTGGCCGGAGCACCCCGGCCTCGCCGAACGGCACAACGTGCCCGATCTGGAGATGCTGGCCGCCCGTCCACTCGCCGGGGTCCTGCCCGCCGGGGCAGGTGCCCTGGACCGTCAGGATTTCGCCCGGGTGGCCCGGTCCGGACTTGGATCACCCCTCGGAGGCGGGTTCGACCCTTCCGGCTTCCGGGCAGCCCTTAGTCTGTGACCCAGCCGACGAGGGAGCAGCGGGACCGATGAGTATGGACATCCTGGAGATCGCCCGGGTTCAAGTGCTCGACGAGGGCCGGGGCCTGACCGCCGAGCAGGCTCTGGAATGCCTGGAACTGCCGGACGAGCGCCTGCCGGAGCTTCTGGCGCTGGCGCACGAGGTGCGCGTGAAATGGTGCGGCCCCGAGGTCGAGGTGGAGGGCATCATCTCGCTGAAGACCGGGGGGTGCCCGGAGGACTGCCACTTCTGCTCGCAGTCCGGGCAGTTCGAGTCCCCCGTGCGGTCGGTGTGGCTGGACATCCCCTCGCTCGTCGAGGCCGCCGTCCAGACCGCCAAGACCGGGGCCAGCGAGTTCTGCATCGTCGCGGCGGTGCGCGGGCCGGACAAGCGCCTCATGGACCAGGTGCGCGAGGGTGTGAAGGCCATCAAGGAGGCCGTGGACATCAACGTCGCCTGTTCGCTCGGCATGCTCACCCAGGAGCAGGTGGACGAGCTGGCCGCGATGGGCGTGCACCGCTACAACCACAACCTGGAGACGGCCCGCTCCCACTTCGGCGCGGTCGTCACCACCCACACCTGGGAGGAGCGGCTCAGCACGTGCCAGATGGTCCGCGCGGCCGGCATGGAGCTGTGCTGCGGCGGCATCATCGGCATGGGCGAGACGCGGGAGCAGCGGGCCGAGTTCGCCGGGCAGCTCGGCGAGCTGGCCCCCGACGAGGTGCCGCTGAACTTCCTCAACCCGAGGCCCGGCACGCCGTTCGCGAACCATCCCCTGGTCGAGGGCCCCGAGGCGCTGAAGACCATCGCGACGTTCCGCCTGGCGCTGCCGCGCACCATCCTGCGGTACGCCGGCGGGCGCGAGCTCACGCTCGGCGACCTCGGCACCCGCGAGGGCATGCTCGGCGGCATCAACGCGATCATCGTCGGCAACTACCTGACCACCCTCGGCCGCTCCCCCGAGCAGGACCTGGAGCTGCTGGCCGACCTGAAGATGCCGATCAAGGCGCTGTCGCCGACCCTGTGACGCGCCCGCCACGCCGAAGAGCCACCCACAGGATTGACCGGGCGGTAAATAGGTAAGTTCAGCGCATGGAGTCTGCAAAGCACGCCGGCGACATCGCGGTCGCCGTCTCACGCGCCTACGGTGCCGAAGTCATGTTCACCCTCTCGGGCGGCCACGTCTTCCCGTTGTACGACGGGGCCGTCCACGAGGGCATGCGCATCGTCGACGTCCGGCACGAACAGAGCGCGGTGTTCGCCGCCGAGGCCACGGCGCGGCTCACCCGCCGTCCGGGCCTCGCCGTGCTCACCGCCGGGCCCGGCATCACCAACGGTGTCAGCGGCGTGACCACCGCCCACTTCAACGGCTCGCCGGTGGTCGTGCTCGGCGGCCGGGCGCCGCGCTCCCGCTGGGGGTCGGGCGCGCTGCAGGAGATGGACCACCCGCCGCTGTTCGAGAGCATCACCAAGCTCGCGTTCACCGCCGGCGGCGCCGACTCGATCGGGCAGGACGTCGAGTCGGCGTTCCGCACCGCCATCTCCCCGCACCGCGGCCCGGTCTTCCTCGACTTCTACATGGACGACCTGTTCGCGCCGTCCCCCACCCACGAGAGCGAGACGCTCACGCCGTCCCCGCTGGAGCCGGACGGCGACTCGCTGGCCGCCGTCGCGCGCCTCATCGCCGAGGCGGAGCGCCCGGTCCTGGTGCTCGGCTCCGACGTCTGGATGGACCGCGCCGAGGAGGCCGCGCGGGACTTCGCCGAGAGTTTCCGCCTGCCGGTCATCCCGAACGGCCAGGGCCGCGGCATCCTGCCCGCCGGGCACGAGCTGCTCGTCACCCGGGCCCGCGGCGCCGCGTTCGCGCAGGCCGACCTGGTCATCGTGGCGGGTGCCCCGCTGGACTTCCGGCTCGGTTACGGCTTCTTCGGCGGCAAGGAGGGCGCGCCGCTCGCCAAGGTCGTCCACCTGGCCGACACGCCGTCGCAGCTCGCCACGCACATCGGCACCGCCGCCTCGGCCGCCGGGGACCTGTCCCTGCTGTTCTGGAGCCTCAGCACGGCCTGCGCCGAGGCCGGGGTGTCCCCCAAGGCGTACGAGCCGTGGTTGTCCACCCTGGCCGAGAAGGCCGCCGCCGCGATCGCCGGGGACGCCGAGCTGCTGGAGTCCGGCGCCGACCCGATCCACCCGATGCGGGTCTACGGCGAGCTGAACCGCCTGCTGGCCGAGGACGCCGTGGTGATCGGCGACGGCGGCGACTTCGTGTCGTACGCCGGCAAGTACATCGAGCCGCGCCGCCCGGGCTGCTGGCTGGACCCCGGCCCGTACGGCTGCCTCGGCACCGGCCTCGGGTACGCGATCGCCGCGCGCCTCGCCCGGCCGGAGTCCCAGGTGGTGCTGCTGCTCGGCGACGGCGCCGCGGGCTTCTCGCTGATGGACGTGGACACCCTGGTGCGGCACAAGCTGCCGGTCGTCATGGTGTGCGGCAACAACGGCATGTGGGGCCTGGAGAAGCACCCCATGCAGATGTTGTACGGCTACGACGTCGCGGCCGAGCTGCAGCCGCAGTGCCGGTACGACCAGGTGGTGACCGCGCTCGGCGGCGCCGGCGAGCTGGTCACCTCGCCCGAGGAGATCGGGCCCGCCCTGCGCCGCGCCTTCGACTCCGGTGTGCCGTACCTCGTCAACATCGCCACCGACCCGCAGATCGCCTACCCGCGCACCACCACGGGCATCTGACCGCGCGCCCCGCGACCCCCGGCCGGCGTCACCCGGTCGGGGTCGGGGTGGGCGTGGAGGGCTCGCTCTGGCCGGGGCAGGGAATGCCCTGCTCGACCACGATGCTGACGTAGCGATCGACCGCCCACGAGGTGCCGGGGGCGGGGTTCTGGTCGAGCACGCGGGTGCAGCCCTCGTCGCTCGGCTCGCCGCTGATGTCCACCTTGACCTTGAACCCGGCGGCGCGCAGGCGGGCGGTGGCGTTCACCTGCGTGAGGTTGATGACCGCCGGCACGACCTTCTTGGCCGCGGGCTCCTTGGTGGGGCTGGGGGACGCCGTGGGGGTCCTGCTGGGACCCGGCGTCGGCGTCTTCGCCGTGGGGGTGGGCGTGGAATCGGTCTCCGTCGGCTCGGCCGCGCGGGTCGGCGTGCGAGGGGTCGGCGAGACGCGGGGACGGCGCGCGGGGCGCGTGGTCGGCACCTGGCTCGCGGTGGGCTCCACGGTCGGCGTCGGGGTGGCGCCCGCGGCGGACGCCCCGGTGTTGGCGAGCTGGTTGAACACCACCGCGCCTCCGCCACCGAGCAGCGCGCCGACCGCGACGATGCCGATCACCAGGCCCATGCGGCCCCGCTTCGGCGCCGCGGCCCGGCGCCCGCGCCGCGGACCCGCCGGCGCGGGGGGCGCCGCGGGGTCCTGGGCGGAGACGGCCTGTGTGCCCTGGGTGGCGGCGGACAGGATGTACGGCGGCGGTGTGGCCGTGGTGGGCTGCCCGGGCTCGCCCTCCCGCCACGACAGGTGGGTGCCGGTCTCCGGGGAGGCCAGGTGGGGGTGCTGGCCGGTGGGCTGCGGCCCGGCGGGCACCATGCCGGTCAGGCCGGTCCCGGTGCCGCCGGTCCCTGCGGCGCCGCCCAGGCCCGGCCCGAGAGCGCCGGTCACGCCGGTGTCGGCCCGCATGGTGAGGCGGGCGGCGGTGCTCATCTCCGCGGCGCTGCGCCAGCGCCGCGCCGGGTCCTTGGCGAGGGCGCGCTCCACCAGGTGGCGCACCGGCGGCGGCACGTCGGGGGGAAGCGGCGGCGGGTCCTCGCGTATGTGCTTCAGCGCGATGGTGACCGGGGTGTCGCCGTCGAACGGGCGGCGGCCCGCCAGGCACTCGTACGCGACCACGCCGAGGGCGTAGATGTCGACGGCCGGGGTGACCGGCTGCCCCTCGGCCTGCTCGGGCGCGCAGTAGGCCGCGGTGCCGAGCACCATGCCGGCGTCGGTGAGCCGGTGGCCGATCTCGGCGCGGGCGATGCCGAAGTCGGTGAGCACGAGCGTGCCGTCCGGCCGGACCAGCAGGTTGCCGGGCTTCACGTCGCGGTGCACGATGCCCCCGTCGTGCACGGCCTGGAGCGCGGAGGCGGCCTGCGCGATGAGCTCCACGGCGGGCTCGGGCGCGATGCGGCCGAGCCTGGCCAGCAAGCGGTCCAGCGGTTCGCCGTCCACGAAACGCATCACGAGGTAAGCGGTCGGGCCGGCCCCCGGCACGTCGCTCACACCGTAGTCGTACACGTCGACGACACCCGGGTGGTTGATCGTCGCCATGGCGCGGGCCTCCCCCTGGAAGCGCGCGGCGAAGCCCGGGTCGTCACTCCGCCCTGGTAAGAGCACTTTGACGGCGACGGTGCGTGCCAGCACGATGTCCTCACCGCGCCACACCTCGCCCATGCCGCCGGCGCCGATGCGGACGTCCAATCGGTACCGCCCCGCCAGCGTGGTCCCTTGGGCCACCATGTCTCCCCCGCTTACCCCAATCCGTTCAACCAGATGACGCCCCAGAGTTCTCCAACAAAGCGGATTAGTGTCGCGACGAGGTCACGCCACCATCACAAAACCCTGTGGTCACTGGGTTCACATGGGCTGCTCAGCTCGCCGTCGTGCCATGTTCGGCACAGCGGGCGGACCAGCCCTGGGGGGTCACCTGCACGACGAGCCGGCGCCGGCACGCCGGGCAGTAGCGAGGTGGCTCCATGAGCCGCGCCGTGCGGCACGCGGAATGCTCACCGTCGTCATGACGGCGCCCGCAGTGGTCGCAGAAGGGGCTCACGCCAGAAGCGTATTGCATGGCTCCCCACCGGCGCCGACAACCGGTGAAGCCGGGGCGAGCCGGACGAGCCGTCGATCATCAGGGCATCCAATAAGGTGACGTGCATGACGATCGCCGCCGGGCTGCGCGCCGAGCTCCTCATCATGGTCGAGCGGGAGGACACCGCGATCAGGCTGGGCAGCGGCGACGTCCCCGTGCTCGGCACGCCCCGGCTGCTGGCCTTCGCCGAGGCCGCCACCGTGCGCGCCGTGCAGAGCCACCTTCCCGAGGGAAGCACCTCGGTGGGGACCAAGGTCACCCTGGAGCACCGCGCGGCCAGCCCGATCGGCACCCACGTCGAGGTGGTGGCCGAGCTGGTGGAGGTGGACGGCAGGCGCCTGGTCTTCGAGGTCACCGCGCGGGACCGTGAGCGAACCGTGGCCACGGCCGTCATCGAGCGGGTGGTCGTGGACCGCGAGCGCTTCCTCGGCGGCCTCACCCGCTGAACGCGGCGCCACCCGGCCGGAGCGGGCAGCCGGGCGAGCCCGCCGGCGCCGCCGGCCGGCCAGGCGAGCCGCACACGCGGAGCCGGTCACTCGATGACGGCGATCAGGTCGCCTTCCTGGATCACATCGCCTTCGGACACCTTCAGCGCGGTCACCACACCGGGGTCCTCGGCGACCACGGGGATCTCCATCTTCATGGACTCCAAGATGACCAAGGTGTCGCCCTCTTCAACGGCATCCCCCTCGGCGACCACGACCTTCCAGACATTGGCCACCAGCTCCGCGCGTACCTCCGCCACGGCTACTCCCCTCTATGAATGATCAAGAATTGTCGGCGAACCGGAACTGTGCCGGAACGACCCGGCGCGCTCCACACGCGCCGGGCCGACCGGGTCATGCGCGCATCCGGCTCACCAGTCCGGTGTCGTAGTCACCGGTGACGAACTCCGGATGCTCGAGCAGCTCCGCGCAGAACGGCAGATTGTTCTTGGGCCCTTCGACACGGAACGACGCCACGGCGGCACGGGCCCTGGCAAGCGCCTGCCCACGATCGGCGCCGTGTACGCACAGCTTCGCCAGCAGGGGGTCGTAGAACGCCGTGACGGTGTTGCCCACGGTGTAGCCGGAGTCGACGCGCACGCCGGGGCCGGTGGGCTCCTCCCACACGTCGATCTTGCCGGGGCCGGGCAGGAAGCGCTTCGGGTCCTCGGCGTACACGCGCAGCTCGATGGCGTGCCCGCGCGGCCCGGCGTCCGGGGAGAACGTCACCGGCTCACCGGCCGCGACGAGAAGCTGCTGCTCCACCAGGTCGACGCCGGTCACCAGCTCGGTCACCGGATGCTCCACCTGGAGGCGGGTGTTCATCTCCAGGAAGACGAAGTCGTCGCGCTCCACGTCCACCAGGCACTCCACCGTGCCCGCGCCGCGGTACGCCACGGCCTCGCCCGCGCGGACGGCCGCGGCCAGCATGCGGGCGCGCAGGGCGGGGCTCACGCCGGGCGAGGGCGACTCCTCGGCGACCTTCTGGTGGCGGCGCTGCACCGAGCAGTCCCGCTCGCCGAGAGCGGCCACCGTGCCGTCGGCCAGGCCGAGGATCTGCACCTCGACGTGCCTGGCGCGGGCGATGTAGCGCTCAAGCAGGACGGACGGGGTGCCGCCGAAGCGCGCCGCCGCTCGTGCGGCCGAATCGAAGGCCCGGCGCAGGCCGTCCTCGTCGTGCGCGACACCCATGCCGATGCCGCCGCCGCCCGCCGCGGCCTTCACCATGACGGGGTAGCCGATCTCGGCCGCGGCCACCAGGGCCCGGTCCACGTCCGTGACCGGCTCCCGGGTGCCGGCGGCGACCGGCACCCCGGCCCGCTCCATGAGGTTCCGTGCGTTGATCTTGTCGCCCATGCGCTCCATGGCGTCCGGGGACGGGCCGATCCACACCAGGCCGGCCTCGGTGACGGCGCGGGCGAAGGCGGGGTTCTCCGCCAGGAAGCCGTACCCCGGGTGCACGGCCTCGGCGCCGGTGGCGCGGCAGGCCTCGATCACGCGGGCGATGTCGAGATAGCTCTGGGCGGGCGAGGCGGGCCCGAGCGCGAACGCGTCGTCGGCCTCGGCGACGAACGGCAGATCGGCGTCCGCGTCGGAGTGCACCGCGACGGCTCGCAGCCCCATGCCCCGCACCGTGCGGATCACCCGTCGGGCGATCTCCCCGCGATTGGCCACCAGAACACTTCCGAACACCGGCAGGCTCCCTTCGACGGCTCACCACCTTATGACCGCGACCGCACCCAGATCCCCCGGGGAAACCACCGAACCCCCGTGTCGCGTCTGTAGGAAGTCCACAATGCCAGCCACCGGCCTACGAATCTCTCCTGTATCCGCCAAGTAGCTCAAGTGGCGCTGAAGTCCCAGGTAAAGCCGCAGGTCCCCGGCCACGCACGTTACCACCGGCGCCACCGCCGCGGGTGTACGGATTACGGACTTCCGATATGCGGGCGGCCCGGCGCCGGCGGCGGGCTCCAGCGAGCCGCCAGTGGCCGGCGACAGCCGGCGGGCCGCCGGGGGGCGGCGCCAGATCCACGAACCGCCGGGGATCGGCGACAACCGGGGGCCGCCGGGACCGGCGGCGGCTCAGCGGGTCGGGCGGTCGACGACTCTGGCCATCGCCTCGACGACCGCGGGGTCGAACTCGCGGCGCGGGTCGAGGCGCAGGCGGTCGAGGGTGGCGGCGGCGCGGTCGCGGTCGGCGGAGCCGCCCATGAGGTCGTCGTAGGCGTTGGCGGCCTTGATGATGCGGCTGGCGAGCGGCGGCGGGTCGGTGGCGGTGGCGGGGTCGCACTGGCGGCGCACGATCTCGGCGACCCGGCCGAGCACGCCGGTCTTGCGGATGATCTCGGCGCCCAGCTCGGCGATGCTGCGGGCCTGCGCGGGGTCGGTGAGCACGGTCGCGCCGCCGGGGATCGGGTCGCGCAGCGAGAGCTGGCCGATGTCGTGCATCAGCGCGGCGTACTCCAGCTCCAGCAGCTCAGGCTCGGCCATGCCGAGCTCCCGCCCGATGGACAGGGCGAGGCGGCTGACCCGCAGCGAGTGCCCCGGCTCGACGTAGCCGCCGACCTCGGTGACCCGGGACAACGCCCGCACGGTCTGCAGGTAGGTGGCGCGGATGCCCGCGTACTTGCGGAACGCGACCTGGGTGACCAGCAGCGGCGCGGCGAACACCACCAGCGCCGCGAGGCTCATGCTGTGCGACGCCAGCGCGAGCAGGATGCCGGACGCGGCGACCGCGGCGCCGAGCGGCGCGGCCATGTTGATCTCGTCCCGCACCGCGACGCGGAACGCGGTGCGGACCTGCTCGGCGCGTAACAGCGCGGCGACGCAGACGTCCACCGCCAGCATGAGCGTGATGAGCAGCGCCATCACGCCGAGCACCACCCACCACGAGTCGTGGTTCGGGCCGGTGGTGGCGAACAGGTCGCCGGCCAGCGGGCGGTACGCGAACGCCAGCAGCGCGCCGCACAGCAGGCGCCGGGCGATGGCGTCGAGGTACGGCGGCCGGCCCACCGCCAGGTGGGGCAAGGCTCCCACCGCCATGCCCGCCGCCATGACCGCGACCACCTGGAGCGCCGAGTGCAGCGCCGGACGGCCGCCGACGTCGAGCAGCAGGGTGTACCCGAGCGCCGCCGCGGCGCCGATGGGCGCGACCTCGCGGTTGCCCGGCATGGTCAGGCGGGCCAGCTCCCCCGCCGCGACCAGCGCGCCGAACGCCACGGCGTTCTCGTAGTCGAGCAGGCCGGTCGTCGCGGTGTGCGCGACCCCGGCCACGGTGACCAGCCCGGCGGCGCAGATCAGCAACAGCCGTCCGGAATCCACTCTGTGGAAGGGCCGCTCGGCCGTGGTCACCGCTCCGACACCACTTCGATGGGCGCCGTCGGGTCGTCGTGGTCCTTGGCCACGGGCTCCACCACCTCGCCCGCCTGCGCGAGGGTCACCCGCCCTGGGGGGTCCCAGCCGCGGCGGTCCACCGCCCGGATGAACGCGGTCACCATCTCGGGGTCGAACTGCGTGCCCGCGCCCTTGCGCAGCTCGGTCAGCGCCTCCTCGATGGACTTGGCCTTGCGGTAGGACCGGTCGGAGGTCATCGAGTCGAAGGCGTCGGCCACCGCGATCACGCGGGCGAACTCCGGGATCTCGGCACCCGCGAGGCCCATGGGGTACCCACGGCCGTCCTGCCGCTCGTGGTGGTGCATGATGCCGGCGAACGCCTCGTCGAGGAAGTCGATGCCCCGCACGATCTCGAGGCCGCGCATCGGGTGGAGCTGGATCGCGGCGTACTCCTCCTCGGTGAGGCTGCCTTCCTTCTGCAGCACCTTGGTGGGGACGCCGAGCTTGCCGACGTCGTGCAGCATGCCGGCGTAGCCGATGGCGCGGGTGCGCTCGGAGCCCATGCCGATCTCCTGCGCGATCATCGTGGCGGCGCTCGACACCCGGGTGCAGTGGCCGCGGGTGTAGAAGTCCTTGGTCTCGACCGCCTGGCACAGGGCCGCGATGGTGGCGTCGTAGGAGCGCTGCTGCGCGCGGTACTGCCCGAAGGTCCACCGGGCGATGAACAGCGGCAGCAGGACCAGCACCGCGGAGATGGACTGCACGGTGGCCCACAGGCCGACGATCAGCAGGCCGAACGTGGCGTAGCCGAGGTAGGAGCCGAGGAGCTGGGCGAGGCCGCGCAGCGGCAGCAGATCGTCCAGGCGCAGGTGCCCGGCCAGCGAGAGCATCGCCCCGAACAGCAGGACGTTCAGCACCACGAAGACCCCCGCCGCGACCATGAACGGCACGATCAGCGCGGCGAACCTGTCGACGGGCGGGACGTGCTGCGGCCCGCCGAGCATCGCGTACACCTGGCCGGCGGCGTAGCCGCACAAGGCGAACTGCGCGCCGTTGAACAGGCGTTTGTGCAGGGGTAAGCCCGGCCGCACGCTCAGCACCGCCGTGGCGCCGACGATGGCGGCGCCCACGTCGCCGACCAGCACCACCGCGGCGAGGGCCGCAGAGAAGCTGACCGACATGGCGGCCCCCTCGACGTTGAGCAGAGTGGGGACCGACTCACAGACCAGGAACAGGAGCGCCAGGACCAGCAGGGTGGGCCACTCGCGTCCGGCGAACCCGTCGGACATGAGCAGGCCCCGCCCCATCATCGCCACGGCGGCTGCCACGAGTGCCGTGAGGTACACCCTCGCCGGCCACGGGAGATCACGCATCGCCGCCACCTCCGGCCGTCACGGGTACGCGCTCAGGTCCAGGAGATCCCCATGGGCACGCCACCCGTGCCGGTGACGACAGCCGCCGCACTGAGGACGACCATGAGAACGATCACGCCCCAGGTACGCCCGGCACCGCCGGCCACCATGGCCGTCAACATGCGTGTGGCCAGTGCCTTCACCATGTTCCGCCTCCCCATCGAGTCCGGGTTCAGGCTACAGAAACCAGGGTGGGGCGTACGGGAAGTCGAAGAATCGCATCCAAAGCGTAATCAAACCACTACCCCCAGCTAACCTGATCTGGCCCATTCGACGGTGGCCTTCAGGCCGGTGACCAGATCGGTGCGCGGACGCCACCCGAGGGCGTCCAGCGCGGGGGCGGGGTCGACGGCCATGGCGGGCAGGTCGCCGAGGCGCGCGGGCGCGAGGCGCGGCTCGTCGGGCGCGCCCGAGGCGGCGGCGACCAGGGTGTGCAACTCGCGGTCGGTGGTGCTCACGCCCGTACCGAGGTTGAGCCTGCGTCCGTCGCCCTGGGGGCCGCAGGCGCGGGCGAAGCCGTCCACCACGTCGTCCACGTAGACGTAGTCGCGGGTCTGCGAGCCGTCGCCGAACACCACGGTCGGGGCACCGCGCAGCAGGGCGTCGGTGAAGATGGACACGACCCCGGCCTCGCCGTCCGGCGACTGGCGGGGGCCGTACACGTTGGACAGCACCAGCGTGGTGTACTCCAGGCCGTGCAGCGCGCGGTACATGGCCAGATAGGTCTCGCCGGCGAGCTTGGACGCCGCGTACGGCGAGCGCGGGTCGGTCGCGGCGCCGCCCGGCACCGGGATCACCTCGGGCCTGCCGTACACCGCGACCGAGGAGGCGAACACGACCTTCCTGCTGCCCGCGGCCCGCGCCGCCTCCAGGACGTTCACCGTGCCCTCTACGTTGATCCGCGCGTCGCGCACGGGGTCGGCGACGCTGGCCCGCACGCTGATCTGGGCGGCCAGGTGGCAGACGACCTCGGGGCGCCGGTCCGCGGCGAGCTCGTGAAGGGCGGGGTCGCGGACGTCGAGCTGGTGCAGCGTGAACCGGGGGCTGCGGGCGGCGCCCGCGAGGTTGCCGCGGTCACCCGAGGACAGGTCGTCCACGACGGCGACCTCGTGGCCGTCGGCCAGGAGGCGGTCGACGAGAGTGGATCCGATGAAGCCGGCGCCGCCGGTTACGAGTACCCGCATCCCGGCATCTTAGGAGATCAGACGCCTAGTCGGCCTCGGCGAGCTCCGACCGGACCGCCGCGATGCGCTTGAGCACCTTGGCCCGGAGGTCCTCAGGGACGGTGTCGCAGCCGCAGTGTTTGGCCACGAGCTGTTTCACGACCGTTTCCAAGCCGTATTCCTCCAGGCAGGGACCGCATTCGTCCAGGTGCTGCCGGATGTCGGAACGCCTGCTCTCGTCGAGCTCGCCGTCCAGGAAGGTGTAGACCCGGTCGAGCACTTCCCTGCAGTCGGTGTCGTGCGGCTCACCACAACTCATGCCCAACACCTCACCATGGCGCCCGCGCCGCCGTTGGCCGTTCCGCCCTCGCCGATCAAGTTCATGCCGCCGGGCGCCCTCACGACGCGTCCTCCGATCGCACGAGCCCGCGTTCGCGCGCGTAATCCTCCAGCTGGGTCCGCAACTGGCGCCGTCCCCGGTGGAGGCGGGACATCACGGTACCGATGGGGGTGCCCATGATGTCGGCGATCTCCTTGTAGGGGAAACCCTCGACATCGGCGAGATAGACCGCGATCCGGAACTCCTCGGGCAGCGCCGCGAGCGCGTCCTTGATGTCGCTGTCGGGCAGGTGCTCGAGTGCCTCGATCTCGGCGGACTTCAGGCCGCCCGACGTGTGCGACTCGGCGCGGGCGAGCTGCCAGTCCTCGATCTCCTCGGTGCCCGACTGCTTCGGCTCGCGCTGCTTCTTGCGGTAGCTGTTGATGAAGGTGTTGGTGAGGATGCGGTACAACCAGGCCTTCAGGTTCGTGCCCTGCTGGAACTGGTGGAACGAACCGAACGCCTTGGCGAAGGTGTCCTGAAGCAGGTCCTCCGCGTCGGCGGGATTCCTGGTCATCCGGAGCGCCGCGGAGTAGAGCTGGTCGAGATACGGCATAGCGTCGCGCTCGAACCGCTCGCTGCGCTGCTCCAGTGTCTCCTCGGCTGTCCTTGAGACCGGACCCACCCCCTTATGCGCGCCGTACACAGCCGAGAATACCGGCTGGTGCGTCACGACCCGATCGCCGACCTCGGCCATCAGCATGGGACGGAACCTCCTCGCGTGTTTACGCCCGTGTGCAACACGCGAGGCATAGCATCTGTTCCCGGTAACTAGAAGGTGACGAACGACCCGGTACGGGGAAAAAGATACGTACCGGCTGGTCCCCGGAGCCCCGACCGTCCAGGAGCCACGTGTGCTGCCCATCCCGGCCAACGAACTGAACGGCTCAGGCGCACTCGGGCCGTACTGGACCTTCTACCACGCCGTCGTGGCCGAGCAGCTACGCCGCTGGCTCCCCGATCGTCCCTGCCTGCTGCTGGACCTGTCCGGCGGGCGCGGCCACTGGCCGGTGCAGGCCGCCAAGGCCGGGCACCACGTGATCGAGGTGGTCGACTTCCGGCGGCCGCTCGACCCGCGGCTGCGCGACGTGTCCGACCGCATCCGCCGGGTGCGGGCCGACGACCTCGCCTTCCTGCCGGACGCCAGCGTGGACGCCGTGGTGGCCGAGGAGCGGGTGTTGTCGCTCGAGCTGATGGCCGAGTCGACCGTGCAGGACGTGGTGCGGGTGCTCAAGCCGGGAGGGCGGGTGCTCGCCTCGGTGGACTCGCTGGTGCTCGGCATGGCGATCATGGCGGAGCAGAACTACTGGGCGCACCTGTGCCAGACCAGCGAGGTCATGCTGGTGCCGTGGCCGGACGGCAGCATCACCCGCTGCTTCACCAGCACCCAGTTGCGCGAGCTGCTCGGCGACGCGGGCCTGGAGGTCGAGTGGGTGCGCCCGCGCACGGTGCTGTCGCCGTCCACCGTCGACCACGTGCTCGCCGCCGACGCCAAGGCCCTCGCCTGGCTGGTGCGCACCGAGCTGGAGGCCCACCCGGACGACGACGACACCGTCGGCATCCACCTGGTCGCGAGCGCACGCCGCCCGGGCTGAGGCACGCCGCGGGCCCGCGCCACCGTGCGGCGCGGGCCGGCGGATCGGCGGGGATCAGCGGCGGCGTTCCCGCACGGACTGGCACTGCACACAGCGGGCCGCCTCCGGGCGGGCGGCGAGACGGCCCTCGGGGACCGGCTTGCCGCAGTCCACGCAGCGGCCGTAGTCGCCGGAGTCCAGCCGCTTGAGTGCGGCGAGCACGGCTGTGCGCTGGCGGGTCGCCACGTCCAGCATGGCCCGCGCACGGTCGGCGTCGGTGAGATCGGAGCCCGCGTCGGCGAGGGACCGGTCGCCGGGGACGTCGGGGTCGCCCCGTAGCACCATGATCGACCGGTCGAGTTCGGCGAGCATGCTCTTCAATTGGGTACGAGCGGTCGCGTCGTCCACGAATCCGCACCTCCGGGAAGATCTGGACGCGGCCGTGCGCGGGATCCCCCGGAACTCCCGCCCGGCACTGGAGGAGTACTTCAGGCGGTGACCGTCAGTTCATGAGCCATCGCTCTTCTCACCGGATGCCCATTCGGCCGGTTACTTACACCGGTGTGAATAGGCCTTTTCTCCCTAGCCCCATTTTCCGCACATCGCCCTCGACGACCTGGACGCTCACTCACCGCACCGGATGGCACAGAGCACCCGAGCAGAGGCTTTCGGGCTCGTGCGGAAAACAGGCCTATCCCCCGCTGATCCGGAACAGCGACTCCTCCTCGCTCTCCGGCTCCAGGAGGTGCGGGCCGTTGTTGCGCACGTTGTTGACGTCACTGGACACCGGGTAGGCGGCCAGCCCGCGCTGCGCCGAGGAGTCGTCGAGCAGGGAGCGCACCCGGTCGAGGTCGGTGAGACCGGGGTCGAGCCAGTCCTCCCACTTGTCCGGGGTGATGATCATCGGCATGCGGTCGTGGATGCGCCCGAGCTGATCCTCGGCCGTGGTCGTGATGACCGTGCACGTGACCAGCCACTTGTCGGGGTCGTCGTCGGCGCGGGAGGGGTCCTTCCAGAACTCGTACAGCCCGGCCATCGCCATCACCGCGCCGTCGGCGGGGTGGATGAAGTACGGCTGCTTGGTCTTCTTGTCGATCTTGTACCACTCGTAGTAGCCGTCGGCGGGCAGCAGGCAGCGCCGCTGCGCGAACGCCCGGCGGTACGACGGCTTCTCGGCCAGCGTCTCGACCCGCGCGTTGATCATGCGAGAGCCCACGGAGGGGTCCTTGGCCCAGCTCGGCACGAGGCCCCACTTGAGCACCCGGAGCTGCCGGGTGGGCTCGGGCTTCTCCTTCTTGTCCTTGTTGTCCTTGTCCTTGTCGTCCTCATGGGGGCGGGTGAGCACGGCGTAGACCTTCTTGGTGGGCGCGACGTTGTAGTCCGCGGCGAGCTCCTCGGACGTGCCGTCGTACCCGATCTCGAACTCCTGCAGCAACTTCTCACGCTTGCGCGCGGAGGCGTATCTCCCACACATGTCCTCAGCCTGCCACCAATCCCCCTGTCATGGTTCATGGTCACCGGACCCGCGCACCCCTGCCCGGCGTGCGCCATCCCCTATGGGGCGGCCGGTCCCGGTAGGCTCGGAGCATGCCCGCTCCCTTGTGGCCGGCGCCCACGGCGCCGGGTCCCGTCCGCGCGACCGTGCGCCTGCCCGGGTCCAAGTCGATCACCAACAGGGCGCTGCTGCTCGCCGCCATCGCCGACGGCCCCGGCACGGTACGCGGCGCGCTGCGCAGCAGGGACGCCGACCTCATGGTGGCCGCGCTGCGCGCACTCGGCACCGAGCTGACCTCCACCGGCGGCGACGCCTCCGCGGCCGACTGGCACGTGACGCCCCGCCCCGTCCGCGGCGGTGCCGCCATCGACGCCGGCCTCGCCGGCACGGTCATGCGGTTCGTGCCCCCGGTCGCCGCGCTCGCCGCCGAGCCGGTCTCCTTCGACGGCGACCCGCAGGCGCGGGTGCGCCCGATGGGCCCCCTCCTTTCCGCGCTGCGCGCACTCGGCGCCCGGGTGGACGGCGACGCGCTGCCGTTCACGATCTCCGGGCCGGTGACCGGCGGCGAGGTCACCCTGGACGCCTCGGCGTCCTCCCAGCTCGTGTCCGGGCTCCTGCTCGCCGCCCCGCGCTTCACCAAGGGCGTGACCGTGCGCCACGACGGCCCGCCGGTGCCGTCCATGCCGCACATCGAGATGACCACGTCCATGCTCCGCGCCGCCGGCGTGAGCGTGGACGACGCCGAGCCGGACGTCTGGCGGGTCGAGCCGGGCACCGTCGGCGCCCGCGACATGACCGTCGAGCCCGACCTGTCGAACGCCGCGCCGTTCCTCGGGGCCGCCGCCATCACCGGCGGCGCCGTCACCGTGCCCGCCTGGCCCGAGCACACCACCCAGCCCGGGGACGCGCTGCGCGGCCTGCTGTCCCGCATGGGCGCCACCGTCACCCACGGCCCTGACGGCGGCCTCACGGTCACCGGCGGCACCCTGACCGGCATCGACGCCGACCTGCACGAGGTGGGGGAGCTGACCCCCTCGGTCGCGGCGCTCGCCGCCCTGGCGGACTCGCCGAGCAGGCTGCGCGGCGTCGCGCACCTGCGCGGGCACGAGACCGACCGGCTGGCCGCGCTGGCCACCGAGATCAACGGCCTCGGCGGCGACGTCACCGAGACCGAGGACGGCCTGGTCATCCGGCCGCGCCCGCTGCGGGGCGGCGTCTTCCGCAGCTACGCCGACCACCGCATGGCCACGGCCGGGGCCATGATCGGCCTCGCCGTCCCCGGGGTCCAGGTCGAGGACATCGCGACCACCGCGAAGACCCTGCCGGAGTTCGCCCGCATGTGGGCCGAGATGCTGGGGGAAGGCCGCTGAGACGACGGGAGTACGACGAGGAGGACGTCCGCGTCCGGCCGGGCAAGGGCTCCCGGCCGCGCACGCGGCGCCGTCCCGCGCACGAGGACGCTGTGCCCGCGGCCGTGGTGGCGGTGGACCGCGGCCGGTACACCTGCCTGGTCGGCACCGACCTCACCGGGCTGCCGCCTGACGGCGCCGGGCCGGTGGCCGTCACGGCGATGCGGGCCCGCGAGCTCGGCCGCAAGGGCATCGTCGTCGGCGACCGCGTGGGGCTCGTCGGCGACACCACGGGGCGGGCGGACACGCTGGCGCGCATCGTGCGGGTCGAGCCGCGCACGTCCATGCTGCGGCGCAGCGCCGACGACACCGACGAGGTGGAGCGCCCCATCGTCGCCAACGCCGACCAGCTCGTCATCGTCGCCGCCCTCGCCGACCCGCCGCCCCGCCCCCGCATGATCGATCGCATCCTGGTGGCCGCGTTCGACGCCGACATCGAGCCGCTGCTGTGCCTGACCAAGGCCGACCTCGCCCCGCCCGACGACATCATCGCCCGCTACGAGCCCCTCGGCGTGCCGCACCTCGTGGTGCGCAGGGGCGGCGACCTGTCCGAGCTGCGTGCCCGGCTGGACGGGCGGCTCAGCGTGCTGGTCGGCCACTCGGGGGTCGGCAAGTCCACGCTGGTCAACGCGCTGGTGCCGGACGCAGGACGGGCGGTGTCCCAGGTGAACGCGGTCACCGGGCGCGGCCGCCACACCTCCAGCTCGGCGGTGGCGCTCGAGCTGCCCGGCGGCGGCTGGATCATCGACACGCCGGGGGTGCGCAGCTTCGGCCTCGGCCACGTGGTGATCGACAACGTGCTGGCGGCGTTCCCCGACCTCGCCGAGGGCGCCGTCCACTGCCCGAAGGGCTGCACGCACCGCGGCGACGACTGCTCGCTGGACGAATGGGTCGCCAAGGGCAACGCCGCCCCGCTGCGGCTGGCCTCGCTGCGCCGCCTGCTGGCGAGCCGCGAGGGGGCCCCCGACGACGCCGGCGAGGCGGCCCCCGACGAGGTCGCGGAGAACGCCTAGCACGCCTCGTGGGGCATGCCCGCGGACACGCCGGGAAACGGCGGCGGCACGGACGGGTATGGGCGGGGGACTGCTGCGGACGAAGGCCGCACGATAGCGTTTGTCGGTGTGACGGGCTTCAGCGACGACCTGCGTCTTGCGCACATGATGGCGGACAGCGCCGACGATCTCACCATGCGCCGGTTCCGCGCCTCCGACCTGCGTGTGGAGACCAAGCCGGACCTCTCGCCGGTCAGCGACGCCGACCAGGCGGTCGAAGAGGCCATCAGGGGCACGCTGCGGCGTGCCCGGCCCCGCGACGCGGTCATCGGCGAGGAGATGGGCCGCACCCGGGGCCACGGCACCCGCTGCTGGGTGATCGACCCGATCGACGGCACCAAGAACTACGTGCGCGGCGTCCCGGTGTGGGCCACGCTGATCGCGCTGATGGAGTACGGCGAGGTGGTGGTCGGCGTCGTGTCCGCCCCCGCGCTCGGGCGCCGCTGGTGGGCCGCCAGGGGCGGCGGCGCGTGGACCGGCCGCGGGCTGACCAAGGCCAGCCGGTGCCACGTCTCGGGGGTGAGCACGCTCCAGGACGCGTCGTTCTCGTTCTCCAGCCTCACCGGCTGGGAGGAGCGCGGCCGGCTGGACGCCGTGCTCGACCTCACCAGGGCCGTGTGGCGCACCCGCGCGTACGGCGACTTCTGGTCGCACATGCTGGTCGCCGAGGGCGCGGTGGACATCGCCGCCGAGCCCGAGCTCTCGGCGTGGGACATGGCCGCGCTCACCGTGATCATCGAGGAGGCCGGCGGCGTCTGGACCGATCTGTCGGGTGCTCCGGACGTCGACGGCGGCAGCATGGTGTGCGCCAACCCGGCGCTGCACGCCGAGGTGATCAAGCGTCTCGGCGACTGACCACGTCAGCGTCCGTTCAGCGTGCGCGCCGGCGGGGCCGTTCACCCTGCGCGGCGAACGGCCCGCCAGGAGCGCCTCAGCGCTCGTCCGGAGGCCTGGAGATCACCCGGTCGTCGAGGTAACAGCTGCAGTTCCCGCACCCTGGTAGCACGCGGCCCTCCTCATCCTTCGTGTGCCCCGACGGTACGGGACCCGCGGGCGGACGCGCCGCCCCCCCGGACGCCACAGTCGGGTTCACGCAAAGAGACGGGACGGTCACGCGGCGGGCAGGAAGGCCGTAGGATGGGCGGCGGCGCGTGACCCCCGCCGCACCCGGTTCGTCAAGAGCCCGTCAAGCTTTTTGGACCGTTCACAACGAGAGCGACCGGGCCCGTTCACCCGTCGTTCACCTACCCCCGGGTATCAAGTCATCTTGGATCCCTACCGTCCTACCCGTTGATAGAACGACGTGGAAGGACATAGTTGTGAGATATGCAGGCCGGCTCGCCGCGGCCGCCATCGCCGGCGTGCTTTCGCTCGCTGCGTGCGGCACGGACAACAACCCCGGCGGTGACGCCGCCGCCGCCCCCTCGGGCGACGCGAGCGGCGCCGCGCTGAGCGGCACCATCAACGCGGCCGGCTCCTCCGCCCAGGCCAACGCCATCGCCGAGTGGACCAAGCAGTTCCAGTCCTCCAACCCCGGCGTGAGCATCAACTACCAGCCGAGCGGTTCCGGCGCGGGTGTGCAGTCCTTCATCCAGGGCACCGTCGCCTTCGCGGGCTCGGACTCGGCGCTCAAGGAGGACAAGGGCGAGCCGGCGCAGGCGGACGCGCGCTGCAAGACCGGCAAGGCGATCAACCTGCCGATGGTGACCGGCCCGGTGGCCGTCGTCTTCAACGTCCCCGGCGTGGAGAGCCTGAACCTCACCCCGGCGAACCTGGTGGCGATCTTCAACGGCAAGATCACCAAGTGGGACGACGCGGCCATCAAGAAGGACAACCCGGAAGCGCAGCTTCCCTCCACCGCCATCCAGGCGTTCCACCGCTCGGACGAGTCGGGGACCAGCGACAACTTCACGAAGTTCCTCGCCGCCTACGACTGGCCCTACGAGCCGGCGAAGGCCTGGCCCGCCGAGGCCAAGGGCCAGGGCGCCAAGGGCTCGGACGGCATCGCGCAGGCCGTGAAGTCCACCGAGGGTGCCATCAGCTACGTCGAGCTCTCCTACGCGGAGAACTCCAGCCTCACCAAGGCCAAGGTCGCCAACGGCTCGGGGGAGTTCGTCGAGCTGACCCCGGAGAGCGCCGCCAAGACCGTCGAGGCCGCCGCGGTCGAGGGCACCGGCAACGACCTCAAGCTCAAGATCGACTACGGCACCAGCGCGGCGGGTGCCTACCCGATCGTCCTGGTGACCTACGAGATCACCTGTGAGAAGGGCCTGTCCCCCGACGAGGTCAAGGTCGTCAAGCCGTTCCTCGCCTACATGGCCAGCGACGCCGGCCAGCAGGCGCTGACCGGTCTCGGCTACGCCCCGCTGCCCACCGCCCTGGTGGCCAAGGTTCGCACGGCGATCGACGCGATCTCCTGACTGATGGCCACGTCGCTTCGCACTCGCGAAGGCGGGCCGGCCTCCGGCCGGCCCGCCTTCCGGCGCACTCACGGTGAAGGCCCGTTCCGGTTCGCCACGACGGGCGCGGGCGTCCTCGTCCTGGTGATCATGGCGGCGATCGCCGTCTTCCTGATCGTCCGGGCCATTCCCGCGCTGCAGGCCAACACGTCGAACTTCTTCACCGAGCAGGTCTGGTCGCCGAACGGCACCACGCCGGTGTTCGGCATCGCGGCCCTCGCGTTCGGCACGCTCATCAGCTCGCTGCTCGCACTGATCATGGCGCTGCCGGTCGCGGTCGGCGTGGCGCTGTTCATCTCGCACTACGCGCCGCGACGTCTGGCCGGCGTGCTGGGCTACGTCATCGACCTGCTGGCGGCGGTGCCGAGCGTCGTGTACGGCCTGTGGGGCGTGATCTTCCTGGTCCCGTTCATGGTCGGCCCGTCGCAGTTCCTCAACACCTACTTCGGGTGGATCCCGCTGTTCGGCGGCGACCAGGTGGTGGGCCGGTCCATCCTCACCGGCTCGGTGGTGCTCGCCATCATGATCCTGCCGATCATCGCGGCGATCTCCCGTGAGGTGTTCCTCCAGGCGCCGAAGTCGCTGGAGGAGGCCTCGCTCGCCCTCGGCGCGACGCGCTGGGAGATGATCCGGATGGCCGTGCTGCCGTTCGGCCGTCCCGGCGTGATCAGCGCGGCCATGCTGGGGCTCGGGCGCGCGATGGGCGAGACGATCGCGGTCGCGCTCATCTTCCCCGCCACGTTCGAGATCACCTTCCGCGTGCTGTCGGCCAACGGCAACAGCATCGCGGCCAACATCGCCAACGGGTTCGGTGAGGCCACCGCGGTCGGCCGCGGCGCGCTGATCGCGTCCGGACTCGTGCTGTTCGTCATCACGCTGCTGATCAACATGGCCGCCCGGCTGATCATCGCCCGTCGGCGCGAGTACTCCGGGAGCGCGCTGTGAGCGCACCACAGGACACCATCCCCCGCGACGCCGCGCCGGTCAGCATCGTCGCCCCCATCTCCTTCGGCCGGCGGCTGAAGGACGTTCTCGTTCGCGGGCTCGTCTGGCTGGCGTTCGCCATCGCGGTGGTCCCGCTGGTCTCGGTCATCTGGCTGGTGGTCAAGAACGGCCTCGCCCGCATCGACATGACGTTCCTGACGCACTCGATGCGCAACATCGCGCCCCGGGACGCGGGCGGCGGCGCGTACCACGCCATCCTCGGCACGCTGGAGCAGGTGCTGATCGCCACGGTGATCTCGGTCCCGATCGGGCTGCTCACCGCGATCTACCTGGTGGAGTACGGCAACGGCCGGCGCCTCGCCCGCTCCATCAGCTTCTTCGTGGACGTGATGACCGGCATCCCCTCGGTGGTGGCCGGTCTGTTCGTTCTGGCGTTCTGGATCCTCGTGCTCGGGTTCGGCTTCTCCGGGTTCGCCGGCGCGCTCGCGCTGTCCATCCTGATGTTGCCGACTGTCGTCAGAGCGGCCGAGGAAATGCTCAAACTCGTGCCGAACGAGCTACGTGAGGCGTCGTACGCGCTCGGCGTGCCGAAGTGGAAGACCATCGTCCGCATCGTGCTGCCGACCGCCCTCACCGGCATCATCACCGGCATCATGCTCGCCATCGCCCGCGTCGCCGGTGAGACGGCGCCGCTGCTGCTCACGGTGTTCTTCACCAGCTCCATCAACCCGGACCCGTTCAACGGGCCGCAGATGGGGCTTCCGCTGTACATCTTCGATCAGATGGGCCGTCCCAACGACACCGCCATCGCTCGCGCGTGGGCGGGCGCGCTCACGCTGATCGTGATCGTCATGCTGCTCAACCTGGTGGCCCGCCTCATCGCGTGGTGGCGAGCGCCCGCCAAGGGCCGATAAGGGGTTACGACATGGCCAGTCAGATCGAGGTCTCCGACCTCGACGCGTACTACGGTTCGTTCAAAGCGATCGAGGGGATCGCGATGACGATCGAGCCCCGCTCGGTCACCGCGTTCATCGGGCCCTCCGGTTGCGGCAAGTCGACGTTCCTGCGCACGCTCAACCGCATGCACGAGGTCATCCCCGGCGCCCGCGTCGAAGGGAAGATCCTTCTGGAGGACCAGGACCTCTACGGCACCAACGTGGACCCGGTGTCGGTGCGCCGCAACATCGGCATGGTGTTCCAGCGGCCGAACCCGTTCCCCACGATGTCCATCTACGACAACGTCGCCGCCGGGCTGCGTCTCAACGGCCGGGTGCCCAAGTCCGAGCTCGACGGCATCGTCGAGAGCTCGCTCAAGGGCGCCAACCTCTGGAACGAGGTCAAGGACCGTCTGAACCGCCCGGGCGCGGGACTGTCCGGCGGTCAGCAGCAGCGGCTGTGCATCGCGCGGGCGATCGCCGTCAGCCCCGCCGTGCTGCTGATGGACGAGCCCTGCTCGGCGCTCGACCCGATCTCCACGCTGGCCATCGAGGACCTGATCGCCAAGCTGAAGAACGACTACACGATCGTCATCGTGACGCACAACATGCAGCAGGCCGCGCGGGTCAGCGACCGCACCGCGTTCTTCAACCTGGCCGCGCAGGGCCAGCCCGGCAAGCTGATCGAGATGGACGACACCTCGAAGATCTTCACCAATCCCACCCAGAAGGCGACCGAGGACTACATCACCGGGCGCTTCGGATGATCCATTAGGAGATGGTGTGAGCCAGCCGCAGGCGGCACCTGAAGTGGACGGGGACACCAGGTCGGCGCCCATGCTGCTGGTCGCTGATCCCGATGCCGGGATGGTCGGCGAACTGGCCGCGACGCTGGAACGCGAAGGCGTCCTCGTGGCCGGGGTCCTCGACGGGGCACAGGCCCTCCTCCAGGCCGGGGCGCTACGGCCTGACGTGGTGCTGGTCAGCGCCACACTGACGGTGATCGGGCCGGTCGACTTCATCCGCGCGCTGCGGCTGGCCCGGCCCGTCCCCGTCCTGCTCGGCGTCGGAGAGGGGCACGCCGAGCAGGCGGTCCAGGCCCTCGCCGCCGGCGCCACGGCGTGCGTGGCCCGGCCGTACCGCGTTCCCGAGCTGCTCCCGCTCGTCCAGGCCGCGATCCCCGGCGAATCCCGGGCGAGGACGATCCTGACGGTCGGAGGCGTCGAACTGGACGCGGGGGCCTACCAGGTGCGGGTGGCCGGCATGCCGGTCCACCTGCCCCTACGCGAGTTCGAGCTGTTGCACTACCTGATGCGCAACGCCGACCGCACGGTCACCCGCGAGCAGATCATGAGGAACGTCTGGCACGCCGGGGACACGATGTCGACCAACACCATCGCGGTCCACGTCAAGCGCCTCCGCGCCCGCCTGGGCGACGACGACGACCAGCTCATCCAAACGGTGCGCGGCGTCGGCTACCGGCTGGTCACCCCGGCCTGAGACCTACGTGACGGCCAGGCCGTGCCGAGGCCGTGGCGGGACCACCGGGGCTCTGTGCCGCGCCCCGGCTCCCGTCCCGCCGGCTCCTACACCGAGCTCCTGGCACGCGCGCCGTCGGCGACCATGCGGGCGACGGTGTCGTCGTCACAGGTGGCCCAGAAGGACCCGACGACGTCCTCCAGGTGGTCCAGCGACTCGGCCCGGAACAGCACGTCCTGATATTTCGTGATGTCGTAGGTCGTGGTGCCCATCACCGTCAGGTCCAGCGGCAGGATGTCCATGCCGCGGAACTCCTCGATCTCGCCGTACGACGACAGGATGCCCGCCCCGTAGGCCTTGTCCACACCGTCCTCGGCCATCACGCCGAACTCCAGCGTGAACCAGAAGACCTTGGAGACGAACTCCAGCGCCTCATCGGTCTCGACCCGCCGCGCGGCGCCGCCGGCCAGCCGGTAGAGGCGCGCGAACCGATCGGACGCCAGCGCGTTGGCGTGCCCGATGACCTCGTGCACGACGTCCGGCTCCGGCGTGTAGAACGGCACCGAGTGGTGACGGATGTACTGCGTCGAGTGGAACAACCCGTCCGCCAGCACACCGTAGAACTCGCGCAACGGCACCAGCCCCGCCGCCGGCAGATACCGGAACCCGGTCAGCGGCTCCAGCAGATCGCCGACCTCCTGAAGCTGCGGGATACGATCCGCCGGCAGAGCCAGCCGCTCACATCCCCGCAGGTACTCGCGCACCGCGTACTTCTGGTGCTTGACCGCGAGCTCCCGCGCGACCAGCGTCCAGACCCGGTGCTCCTCCTCGGTGTACTCCACTTCCGGCACCGCCCGCCCCGGCACATGCTTGAGAGCGAGCGCGGCGATGGCGTTGCGACGTTCCCGATAGGCACTGTCCGCGAACCCCGGGTGACTCGTGGCGAGCTGAACGACGACCGAGCCGTCCTCCCCGGTGGCCACAGGAGCGAAATACTGGGCTTCTTCGAACATGTCATAATTAACGACAATCCCCCCTTCTGATGGCAAGAGCGACCATTTCCAGTGGCAGTTCCGCCCACTTCTCCCCCCACCACGCCCCTCCTCACTGGTCATTCCGACCAGCACTCCCCTCCTCTCGCCGCGACCCGTAGTCTCACCCCATGGCCAACGGTCCCATCGACGCCCTGGACGTCCGGCTGCTCACCACCATGCGCGCCAACCCGCGCATCGGCCTGACCGAACTGGCCCGCCTGCTGGGCGTGGCCCGCGGCACCGTGCAGGCCCGCGTCGACAAGCTCACCTCCCGGGGCGTCATCGGCGACTTCGGCCCCACGATCGACCCCACCGAGGTCGGCTATCCCATCCTCGCCTTCGTCTCCCTGCAGATCTCCCAAGGCAGGCTCGCCGAAGCCGTGGAAGCCCTGGGACTGGTCCCCGAGATCCTCGAGGTCCACGGCACCAGCGGCCAGGCCGACCTCCTCTGCCGGGTGGTGGCCCACAACACCGCCCATCTCCAGCAGATCATCGCCCAGGTCCTGGCGTCCCCCGCCGTCCAGCGCACCGACACCACCATCGCCCTCTCCACCCAGATCCCCTACCGGATAGACCCGTTGCTCCACACCGCGGCCGGCGGCTCGTCCCCGCGGAAAGCCCCTCAGGAGCCCGCGGTGACTCGCCAAGTGAGATCCGGGCAAGTGCTTGGTTAAGTTTTGGGTTCGCGACCGGTGTTGAAGGTGTAACTTCGCGATACTCAAGTGGAGTTCTTCGCTTACTGTGACCGTTCGCGCAAGAGGGTGTGACGTCGTGGCAGGCAGGCACCGCAATCCCGATCCGATCGGTCACGACGCGCCGGCGCTCGGTGCCCCACCGCCCCCGTCTCGTGCCGCCGTCGTCGCCGCGGCGGCCCGCCGTCGTATGATCGCCGCGCTGGCGATGGGGGCGGCCCTGATACTGGTGATCGCCGCCGGTGTGTACGTCGTGGTCACGCAGAACCTCTGCACCGAACGTCCACGGCTGCGCGTCATGGCGTCACCTGACATCGGCCCCGCGCTGGAACGCGTCGCCCGGTGGTACGCCGCCGGCGGCGGCTGTGCCGACGTGTCCGTCCGCACCCGTCAGGCCGCCGAGGTGGCCGACGAGCTAGGCGTGCACAAAGGGCTGGCCGACGTGTGGGTCCCCGACGCCTCCGTGTGGATCTCCCTGGCCCGCCTCCAGGGCGCCGACAAGATCCTTCCCCTCCAGAGCACCTCGATCGCACGCTCGCCGGTCATCCCCGCCGTGACCCAGAAGACCGCCACGAGGCTGGACGGCCGGCCCAGCTGGACCCTGCTCGTCCCCACCTCCGCGAGCAGGAAGAAGCTACCCAAGGCCTCCGTCACGCTCCTCGCCCCGAACCGCTTCGCCTCAGGCCTGGCCGCCGTCAGCTCCCTCGGCACGGTGGCGACCACCCGCCGTGAACTTGCCCCCATCGTCCGCGGCATCACGGCGAACCTCAAACGATCGATCATGACCTCCGACGGGGCCCTGTTCAGCGTCCTGGAGCACTCACCCCCGGGCAGCGACCCGGTGATCGTCGCCAGCGAACAGGCCATCTGGAGCTACAACGCGCTGCGTCCCGACCGCCCCGCCATCGGCCTGTACCCCGGCGAGGGCGCCGTCTCCCTGGACTACCCGTACGTCCCCCTGACGGCCGACCCTCACGTCCGCGCCGCCGCCGCCGACTTCCGTGAGGCCGTCCTCTCCGCCACCGGCCGGACGACACTCCAGAGCGCCGGGTTCCGCACCCCCGACGCCCAGGCGGGCCCCGCCATGGACAGCCGGCACGGACTGCGTCCCGCCCCGCCCGCCGACATCCCCGGCCCCGGCCCCCGCACCCTCCTGCGCACCCTGCTCACCATGCGCCTGCAACTGGCCGACACCCGCACCCTCCTGCTGCTGGACGTCAGCGCGTCGATGGACACCCCCGTCCCCGGTCTCGGCAAGACCCGCATGGAGGCCACCGCCGACCTGGCCGCACGAGGCATCGAGACCCTCCCCGACGGCAGCGACGTCGGGCTCTGGATCTTCTCCACCGGCCTGGCCGGCGCCAAGGACCACCAGGAACTCGTGCCGCTCGGACCGGTGCTCCAGAACACCACGCCGGTCATCGAGGCACTCCGCGAGCTCCCCGCCCGCACCCGAGGCGGGACCGGCCTGTACGACTCCGTGCTCGCGGCCTTCCGCGCCGCGTCGGCGCAGCAGGTGGACGGCATGCTCACCTCCGTGATCGTCTTCACCGACGGCCACGACGACGACAAGGCCGGCATCTCCAGGAACGCTCTGCTGTCGGCGCTCCAGGAGGAGTTCGACTCCCTCCATCCCGTCACCGTCACGCTGATCGGCCACGGGCCCGCCGCCGACCCCGAGGAGCTCCGCGCCATAGCCGAGGTCACCAACGGCGCCGCCATGACCCCCGCCACCTTCGAACAGGCCGCCCAGGTCTTCCTCCAGGCCCTCTCCGGCAAGGTCTGCGTGGGCCAGGAACAGTGCCCCGCCGATCCGAGCTGACCGTCAGCAGCCGCCGCACGCCCCGTCCGGCCCGGACCGCAGCACCAAGGTCGCCGAGGCGCTGGGGGCGACCTGCTCCGTGCCGGAGAAGAAGGCGGCGTACTGATGGTCCCCGTCCGGGAGGGCGGGCGCGGTGAACCGCACCCGGCCACCGGCGTCCGGCCGTCCCGTCCCCACGAGCGTGTTGTCCGCGAAGAGCCGGACGGTCCCGGCCTGAACCGTGCCTCCCGTGGACGTCACCGCCGCGGTGAAAGTCGCCGCTCCCCGGCCGGACGGGTCGCAGGAGAAGTACAGGACGGTCACCGAGGACCGCGGGGGGACGGGACCGTCGCCGGGCACCCGGCCGACGGCGATCCCGATCGGGGCGATCAGGACAGGGATCGCGGTGACGATCCGCCGCGTGGCCGTGTCGATCACCGTCGCGGTGTTGGCGCCACCGACGGTGACGTACGCGAAGGCGCCGTCCGACGTGAACGCGACATCCATCGCCAGGTTCCCGACCGTGACAGCGCCTGTGGACCGCTCGGCGACAAGGTCGACGACCCACACGCGACCCGTCTGAGGCTCCGTCACGTACGCGTACGACCCGCTGGGAGCCACCGCCAGCGACCGGATCTCCGGCCCGACCGGGATGGTCGCGAGAAGGTTGTAGGTCAGCGCGTCCATCATCAGGACGGCGCCCAGAGCGAAGTCCGTGAAGTAGACGCGCCGGCCGTCCGGGGAGAACGCGATGTCGAGCGGTGAGTTGCCGAACGGGACCGTGGTGACCAGGTAGGTGGACGTGTCGATCACCCAGACGGTCGCGGTGCCGCGGCCGCCGAAGGTCACGTACACCCGGGCCCCGTCAGGGCTCACCGCCACCCGTGACGTGGGGGATCCGATCGGTACCGTGGTGATGACCCGGCCGGTGACGGCATCGGCGACCGTGACATCCCTGGACACCAGGTTCGTCACGTACAAGCGGGCGCCGTCCGGACTCACCGCCACATCCGACGGCGGCCCGTCCACCGGGATGGTGAGGACCACACGCTCCAGCGCGGTGTCGATCACCGATATGTCATGAGAGTTCTGGTTGGTCACGTAGACGCGCCGTCCGTCCGGAGCGAACGCCACTATCTCGGGATTGTCACCTACCCGAATACTTCTCAGGTAGGTGCGGGTGGTCGTATCGATCACCGAGACGGCGTCGGACTCGGAGTTCGCGACATACGCCCGCTCCCGTGACGGCGCGGAGCCTGCCGCCGCGTTCCCGCCCGCGCCGGCCGCGGCCGGGCCGCCCGCGACAAGAAACGTCATCAAGAAAGCCGACGCCAGCCCCGCCGCGCAGGCACTCCATCCGCCTCGCCGATTCCTCACCATGGTCTTCCTCCCGCCTCTCCCGACTCCTTCTACGCGAGCGAGAGCTGAGGACCGGAGCAGGACAGGGCGAGATGCCATGTCCTTACCGATCGCTGGAGAGAAGCCACTGCGACAAGGTGCTGGAACGTGGAGAAAAGTGCGGAAACGCGAAAAGGCCGCCCAGGAGACCTGGGCGGCCCTTATCAACGCGACAACCCAAGCAGGGTTGTGAATGTTTGTCCGGCGGTGTCCTACTCTCCCACACCGTCCCCGGTGCAGTACCATCGGCGCTGGACAGCTTAACTTCCGGGTTCGGAATGTAACCGGGTGTTTCCCATCCGCTATGACCGCCGTAACCCCGCGAAACAACACACCCACCCCGGGTCACCCCAGGGGGCAGGGGTTTGTTGTCTCTGAGTCACACAGTGGACGCGAGCATCACCAACCACCACCACACACCGTACGCACAGCGCACGAAATCAGATCATGGTTGGAATGTTTTTGTGGTCAAGTCCTCGGCCTATTAGTACCGGTCGGCTGGGCACCTTACAGTGTGTACACCTCCGGCCTATCAACCCAGTCGTCTACTGGGAGCCTTACCCCCCTTGCAGGGGTGG
>NZ_JBDPMD010000018.1:0-125985 GCF_039871875.1 Sphaerisporangium sp. B11E5
ACCCCGGCGCCACCCCCGAACCCTCTCCTCGGCCCACCGCCGGCGCCACCCCCGAACCCTCTCCTCGGCCCACCGCCGGCGCCACCCCCGAGCCCTCCCCCCGGCCCGCCACTGAGGCTGCCTCTCGGTCCGTCACCGAGCCCTCCCCCCGGCCCGCCATCGGGGCCACCGCCGGATCCTTCCCTCGGTCCCACGCACCGGCCGGCGCCACGGCGGACAGGGGGGTACTGGAGATCGTCAGGGACTACGCGCTGCGCGACCCCTACGGCGGGGAGCGCGCCGCCCCCGCCCTGTCCCGGCATTTCGGCACCGAGATCCCCCCTGACCGGGTCGTCGCCGGGGCAGGCACGACGGGCCTGCTGCACAGCCTGAGCGTGCTCGCGGCCTCCGGCATCGTCCTGTGCACGGCCTACCCCCACCCCGACCTGCCCGGCTGGGCCGCCCGGCAGGGGAGCGTCCTGCGCCCCTTCGACCCCGCCTCCGGCGACGCCGCGGAGGTCATCGCGGCCGAACGCCCGTCCCTGGTCCTGGTGGAACGCCCCGGGGTCCTCGGCGACCTCCTCCCCCCCGAGCGTGTCGAGGAGCTGGCGCAGGCCGCCCACCGGGCGGGGGCCCTCCTCGTCCTCGACGAGGCCTGCGCCACCTACGCCGGCCCCGCGGCGAGCGCCGTCCCCCTGACGGCGCACACCCCCGCCCTGGTCGTGCTCCGCAGCCTCTCCAAGGGCTACTGCTGTGGCGGCCTGCGCGCGGGCTTCGCCGTCTGCTCCCCCGGCGCCGCCACGGCTCTGCGCCAGGTCGCCCCGCCCCTCGCGATCTCGTCGCTCTCCTTCGAGTACGCCCTGCGCCTGCTCTCCCTCGGCGACCTGCTCGCCCCCCTCCGTAGCGCGCTGTCCACCGCGAAACCGGCTCTCGTGGACGGCCTGCGCCGCCTCGGCGCCACGGTGGCCCCCGGCCACCCGTCCCTCCCCTGGGTCGTCGTCGACGGTCCCCCGCCGCAGGGCATCGTGGGCAAGCCCATCCGCCCGCTGACCGGCGGCCCCACGGTGACCAGGGTGAGCGTGCCGTTGTCACGGGAGCGGCGGGAGGCGTTCTCCGGCCTGGTGGGCGGGTGAACGTCCGGGAACTCGTGCGAGCGGTGTTCGACGGGTTCGACACCGGCGCCGCCATGGAGGACGTCGCGGCGGTCTGCGCGTTCGACCGGTACCAGGCCTCCGACGGCATCGTGAAAGCCGCACGGTACGTCGCGGAACGGGCCGAGGAGGCCGGGCTTCAGGAGGTGCGGGTGCACGAGTTCCCCGCCGACGGAGCGCGGCGGTGGTGGTCGTTCCGGGCGCCGATGGGCTGGAGTCCGGTCGCGGGGATGCTTCAGGGCGGCGGCGTGGACATCCGGTACCCCGAGGAGCCGTACACGCTCGCGGCGTACTCGAAAGCGACGGTGGACGGCGGGGTGGAGCTGGCCGTGACCGGGGTGGCCGGCGTCGCGAGGGCGCAGGGGGCGGTGGTGCTGCACGACGACGTGACCGTGCCGCTGCCGACGGTACTGGCGCTGGCGGAGCGGCACGGGGCGGCCGGGGTGGTCACCGAGCAGACCTCCCCAGGTGGAGGCATCGGCAGGGTCGAGCTGCGAGCGGATGGCTCACTGTTCACGTTCAGCGTCCCCCCGGGGGTGGTGTCACGGCTCGCCGACGCGGGACAGGTCCGGGTCGCCGTCACCGTCGACCCGACGGCCACCATGCCACTGGTGACCGGCGTGCTGCCGGTGGACGACGCCACGCCGATAGGCGATGCCACCGACGAGATCCTGCTTTATGCACATCTGTGCCATCCCCGGCCAAGCGCCAACGACAACGCCACCGGCGTGGCCGCGTTACTCGGAGCGGCAAGGGTACTGGCATCCCGCCAACGAGCGGCCCAGGAGCGAGCAGTCCAGGAACGACCAGCGCGGGACCCAGCGGCACAGAACCTGGCGGCACAGAACCTGGCGGCACAGAACCTGGCGCCGCGGGACCCGGCGCCGCGGGACCCGGCGGCACAGGACCCGGCGGCACAGGACCCGGCGGCACAGGACCCGGCGGCACAGGACCCGGCGGCACAGGACCCGGCGGCGCGGGGGCGGCGCAGGAGGGTGCGGTTCGTTTGGGGGCCGGAGTTCACGGGGATGGCGGCGTACCTGCACGAGGTGGCCGAGCGGGTGCCGTTCGCCGCGGTGAACGTGGACATGGCCGGGGAGGACCAGCGGGTGTGCGGGGGGCCGCTCATCGTGGAGCGGTGCGCCGACCATCTGCCGGCGTTCGTGAGCGCGCTGGCCGAGCACGTGGTCACGGTGTTGCCGCAGGCGGCGCGGTCGTACGCGGGGACGGTGGAGTGCGACACGTGGGCGTGGCGGGCCACCCCGTTCGTGGGTGCGTCGGACCACAGCCTGCTGGTGGACCGGGCCGTCGGGACGCCGGTCGTCACGCTCGGGCACTGGCCGGACCGGTTCAACCACAGCTCGGGCGACACCCTGGACAAGGTGGACCCGGCGGAACTGCGCCGTACGGCGACGGTCGCCGCCGCCACGGCCGCGGTGCTCAGCACGGCCACCGCAGCGGACCGCCCCGAGCTGGAGAACATCACGCTTCAATGGGCGGCCGCACGGCTGATGGAGTGCGTTCCCTGCTCTCCCGGCACTCCTTTCTCCCCCGTCTCTCCTTTCTCCCCCGTCTCTCCTTTCTCCCCCGTCTCTCCTTCCTCCCCCGGCACTCCTTCCTCCCCCGGTGCCGGGCGGGCCGCCGCCCTGCTGCGGCACCGCGCGGAGGTGGGGGACGCGGCCCTCGGGTGGCTGGACGAGGTGTGCGGGGACCGCGGAGGGCCGGGGGCGCGGCAGTGGCTCGCCGGCCTGGCCGCGCACGTCGCGACGCTGCTCCCCTCCGAGGTGCCGGACGGCGTGCCGGCGGGCCGGCCGGTGCGGCGGTGCTGGCCGGGGCCGTTCAACGTGCGGGGCTTCGCGGAGGCGGCCGGGGACGCGGGCCGGGAGTGGGTGGACGCGAGGCTCACCGCCGGCCGCGCCCAGGGGTACACGCTCATGCTGGCCCTGGCGCACGCCATCGACGGCGTACGCGACCGCACGGGGGTGGCCAGGTACGCGGAGCTCGCGTCCGGCATCCCGGTCGAGAAGGACTTCGCGGAAGAGTTCCTGGACCTGCTGGTGGCGGCGGGCTGGGCCCGGGAGGATGAGGCCACGGCGCACCCCGCCGGCGCGGGAACCCCGCGTCCCGACGAGGGGGCGGCCGGAGAACCCGGAACGACACACCCCACAGACGAGGAAACCACCCGTCCCCACAACGGGACCACCGGAGAACCCGGAACGACACACCCCACAGACGAGGAAACCACCCGTCCCCACAACGGGACCACCGGGGAACCCGGGACGGCGCACCCCGCCGGTGCCGGAGCACCGCCTTCCGGTGACGGGGCGGCCGGGGGGGCGGTGCCGGGGACCACCAGACGATCAGCGAGACCGAAGGAAGGCCCGTGACGTCCGCGACTCCAGCGACACCGAAGGACGCCCAGGCACGGCCGATGCGCCGGCTGATGCGTGACCCGCGATTCCTGCTGTTGTTCGCCGGTCAGGCGATCAACATGTTCGGGGATCGGGCGCTGCTGGTGGTCCTCGCCATCTGGGTGAAGGAGCTGACGGGGTCGGACGCCCTGGCGGGTGTGGTGTTCGTGCTGTTGTCGGTGCCGTCGTTGCTGGCGCCGGTGACGGGGCTGCTGGTGGACCGGTTCCCGCGGCGGGCGACGCTCATCGTCAACGACCTGGTGGCGGCCGCCCTGGTGTTGTGCCTGTTGCTGGTCAGGGACGCGGGCGATCTGTGGATCGTGTTCGCGGTCACCCTGGGGTACGGCATCTCCAACGCCATCTTCAACGCGGCACGCGGCGGGCTGCTGCACTCCATGGTCCCGGGGGAGCTGCTCGGCGACGCCAACGGCTTGTTCGGTTCGCTCGCCCAGGGTTTGCGCATCCTCGGGCCGCTGCTCGGCGCGGGCATATTCGTGACGCTCGGGCTCGGCGCGGTGGCGATCCTGGACGCGACGACGTTCCTCGTGTCGGTGCTGGTGTTGCTGATGTTGCGCCGCACCCCCGACCTGGTCCGCTCCGGTGAGCGGGAGGAGAGCCACCTGTGGCGGGACCTGACCGCCGGGGTGCGGCACATCCTCGGGAACCGCGACCTGCGCGGCGCGGTCATCGCGCTCGGCCTGTCCCTCGGCGCGGCCGGCCTGATCAACCCGGCGATGTTCGCGGCCGTCGACCAGGGGCTGAACCGCTCCTCGGCGTTCATCGGCGTCATCTCGGCGTTCCAGGGCGCGGGGTCCATCGCGGGCGGCCTCGCGGTGGGCACGCTCATCCGGCGGTTCGGCGAGCGGCGCACGGCCGCGATCGGGTTCCTGTTCAGCGCCGTCGGCCTGCTGCTGGTCATCCCCACCAGCGAGGCCGGCATGTGCGCGGCCGGTGTCCTGGTCGGGGTGTCCATCCCGGTCTTCATGGTGGCGACGACGACGCTCGTGCAGCGCAGCACCGAGAAGGAGCTCCAGGGCCGCGCCCTCACCGCGATGGACGCCCTGATCGACATCCCGTTCGTCGGTTCCCTGGCGCTCGGGTCGTTCCTCATCCAGTTCGTGGAGTACCGCCTGGTGTACGCGTTCAGCGCGGTGGCGTTCACGGTGGTGGCGGTGTTCGTGCTCGTGCCGCGCCGCAGGGAGCCCGCGGCGGCCTAGCCCCAGGTGGCGAGCGGTACGGCCGTCTCGTCCTCGGTGAGCGCCCCGTGCTCGTACGCCAGGCCCGGCACGGGCAGCGGGAAGCGGGGCGACGCCGCGATGGCGACCACACCGCCGATGCGCTCGCGCACGGCCGGGGTGAGGTCCATCAGGCCGAGCGACGGCAGCTCCGCGGCGTCCACGACGACGGCGTGCTCCCCGAGGGCGTCGCGCAGCCGTCCGGCGGCCTCGTCGCGCCGTTCCTCGCGGGGGTACAGCCACCGCACCCGACCGGCGCCCCCGGCGGGCAGCACGCACAGCTCGGGGATGTCCACGCGGGCCCAGGCGTCCTCGAGCGCGGTGTCGCGGACGCACCGGACGTGGCCGTGGTCGGAGTGCGCGAGCACGGTCCAGCCGCGCCCGGCCCAGTCGAGGGCGTGGCGTTCCAGCACGCGCAGGGCACCGAGCGCGCGGTCGTCGTACCCGTGGCGGTGCAGGTGGAGGTCGAGGTTGACGTAGATCCACAGCAGCAGCGGCCGGTCCTCGCGGTGCGCGGCGAGCGCCCCTTCGACGTCGCGGGCCACGGCGGCGGCGAGGGCCGCGGGGTCGTCCGCCTCGGCGTCCAGCGCCGAGGTGTCGGGGTCCGGCACACGTTCGGCGCCGCGCAGCAGTGCGGTCACCCAGGGGCCGGTGAGCGTGTCCAGTTCCCGCCCGATGACGAGGGCACGCGCGCGGGGTGCGGCGGCCTCGAACACGGTGGGCAGGCCGCGCAGCGTGTCGCCGGGGCCGGGGCCGGGGGTGGCGGACAGCACGTCGCCGTCGCTCACGTCGACGATCGTCTCCCCGGTGATGACGTTGACGAGGGCGTTCTCGGCGGGCGAGCGGTAGACGGCGCCGACGACGAGGTGGCCTGGCACCGCCGCGCCGGTGACGGCGGTCATCCACGCCGTGGCGGAGGTGCTGGGGAAGGTGGAGTTCAGGACGACCGTCTCGGCGGACGTCCAGGTCTCGGCCGCCGCGCGTGCGGACAGGCCGTCCACCGCGAGCACGACGACGCCGCGGTCCGCGCGCTCCAGCGCCCCGAGAATGTGCCCGGGGACGGCACGCAGTGATAGCCGGGGATGCGGGCGGACAGCACCCCCGGACACCATCCTGCGGTCATTCACCCGTTACACCACAGCAGTCCCGAAAACCCGTTTCCGGTTCCATGCCCAGGACCGTGAACGAACCGGGCGGGACCATTCTCGATCAGTAGTTCGGCACGCAGTCGGTGCAGGTGGTGCGGAACTTCATGACCTGAACGGCCTGCCGGGCAGCGAGCATCTTCTGGACGAGTTCGGGCGTGAGCATAACGGGGGTTTCGGTTGTCGTCCTCGTCAGTTCGGGCGTCATTAGAGCCTCCTGTCGTGGGAATACACCGCGCTGCTAGTAAAACGCTAACACAGCGTAAAATATGCGTAGATAGCCGTCAACCATGAAACAACCGGACACTGCATCCCGGCCATTAAATGCACTGTTTCCCCCAGGTCCGCCCTGGCGCCGCCACCACAGGCGCGACCCGATCGAGGCCGCCGGCAGCAGGACGAGGACGCTCCCCACGTACCAGAGGCCGCTCCCCCGCGAACCGGTCGCGCGGGCGGCACCGGCAGGTCGGAGTCGGCGGCGCAAACGAGGGGGACGCTTCACGGACCTGAGCGAGGCACAGGCGACCACGGCGAGACGATTGGCGGACGGCACCCGGTCCAGGCGGGCCGTCACGGTGTAGCGGCCGGCCTCTCCGGCGGGCAACGCGCGCCGCCAGGTGACGCGGCCACCGGAGACGGTGCCATTCGTCGTGGCGGCGACGAAGGCCGGTCCGGGCGGCAGGGTCCGACTGAGCAGCAGGGAGGGTGTGCGCCCGCTCCCGCCGTTGCCCACGTCGATGGTGCAGGTGAGGCGGTCGCCGCGCTTGACGCCTGGTGGCCGTTGCCGATGGCGATGGCGATGCGCAGCGCGTACGGCTGCTCCGGCGGTTCGAGGCGCCGGCGTGCGCGGCCGGGACCGGCGTCAGGGCGAACGCCAGGGCGAGGGACGTCAGGGGACGGGTGGAGGTGCGACGGAAGGTCATGAGAAGGGTCCCCGTTGGCTGGGCGGCGCCCGCGTTCCACGCCACGGCAGGGCGGGTCGGGGGGAGCCGGGGCCGGTGCCGGTGCCGCTCCGCCGCGCCGTACGCGGGAATCCGCGGGTCGTCGCTACTTCGGCGAGTTCTCCGGGAGTTTCGGGATCAAAGGGTGGTGACGACGTAGTCCAGAATTCCGATGCAGGTGTCCGGGCGGAGGAACGGAATGGTGATCCGGTAGTCGTCGGTGACGGTGTCGCCGGCGGGGCGGCGACGCGGTGTTCTAGGTCGCCACGGTCACGGGGGTGTCGGTGGACAGGTTGACGAACGACCCTACTGCGCGGGGCCGAGACCTGCAGGCTCGTGCCCGGGATGACGTCGGTGTTCCGGGGATCGCCGGGGTCAGATCGGGTGTGCGGGGATGACCGTGACGGTGTGGCCGGTGATGTTGCCGGTGGTGAGCAGCATCGTCACCTGGGCGGTGGGGGAACCCCCGGCTCACCGGCCAGGGTGATGGACGCGGTGAGCGTGATCGACGAGGTGACCTCGACGTTCACCGTGGTGGAGCCGGTGCCGGTGTCCGCCCGCGCCACCGGCTCCCGGGGCCGGGCATTGCCCCAGCCGCCAGCGCAAGGCCGGCACCTGTAACCCGCGAATATCTGGTTCTGGACATATTCCCCGTGCGAAAATAGCTCGTCACGATGACCACCCGCATTTCCTGCGATAGACCTCCCGCTTCAGCACACCGCGGAAATCGAGGAGATCGCCTGGCATGGCCATTTCGACGGACGGCAAACCGGCGTCATCGCCTGCCGGCGATATAGCCGACCGTCCCTGAATACCTGCCGGACGGGGCAAATCGGAATATCCACCTCAGGTGAGGCACACACGGCGTTGGTCCCGGACTTGCCGCTCGGCAATGCGGGGCTGGCCACCGGGTACGCCGGGTCGATGGTGTTGTCCGCGAAAACTGCTGGAACAGCCTCGTACCCGGCGCCGGCGGGGGACCCGGGAGGGCGACGAGCGCGCCCCAGAGCAGACCGGCCAGTGCGGCGCGCATTTCCAGGCGGCGGACCGGTGACGTCCGCGCGGCGCGGGTGGGAAGGAGCCGACCAGAAGCGGGAAGGAGCCGGCTAGAAATGGGGACCGTCCTCGCGGTCGCGTGTGACGGCGGCGGCCGCGGTGCGGCGCCGGCGGCGCAGGATCCAGAAGAGGGACAGCGCCGCGAGGGCGGCGAGCGGTATCGCCATCAGGTGCAGCGGGAGGACGACGATGCGGGTGGAGGCGTGCGTGCCGCCTCCGGGGCCGGGGATCGACACCGTCGCGCGGCAGACGCACATCAGCGGCGGTTCCCAGCTCGTGCTGACCTCGCGGACCGAGCCGCGCAGCACGGTGAAGTCGGGGAACCGCACCACGTCGTCGCCGACCCGGGCCGTCAGCCGCCCGGCGCCGCGGAAGTCGCGGTGCACCGTGCCGAAGTCGCGGACGCGGGTGGTCAGGTGCACGGGGCCGCCCGTCGTGAACCCGGGGGCGCGCAGCTCGGTCACCGCGACCGAATCGTCCACCGGTCCCGGCACGGTGATGAAGACCGGCGCGGCGATGGCCCGGTTCACCCGGGTGTCGGCCGCGTTGCGCCCGGCCGGCACCTTGAACAGCACCGCGAGCTGGTGGTCGCCGGGCTCCGGGGCGACCGGCACGGTGAGCCGCACCAGCACCCGGCGCGACTCCCCCGCCGCCAGCCGCAGGCCCACCGGGCTGACGGTCACCCACTCGGACGCGGCGTACGGGGCCCTCGGCTGGAAGGTCATCACGCCGCGCTCGTCGGTGACGAAATCGGCCTTCTCGACGGTCACGTGGAACGGTGTCCTGCCCCGGTTGGTGAGGCGGAAGTACCGGCTTGCCGTCACCGTGCCGGCCGGGATCTCCAGCCGGGTGGGGCTCACCTGCAGTGAGTGGTCGTACGGCGAAGGCTTGGCGCCGGCGGGCGCCGGGACGAGCGGCACGCACAGGACGGCGGCGAGGGCTGCCGCGCGCCGGAGCACGGCACCGTTCGATCGCGCCTGCCCGGATCGCAGCACTCTCATCCCCGTATCCCCGTCACCCCTTGTGATCAATTACGGAAAGCCTCGGGCCGATCACCACCGAGTGTCAAGAATGACCACCTGAAAGACTTCGTATGCCGATCCCCAAGCAGAACTCTTCACGCCTGCATTTCTCGACAACGGCCCCGAACGCGACATCAGCCGCCTCGACCCGCTAACCCCGCCCATTTCCAGGAGATCATGACGAGGAATTAAACGGCCAGCATGCCGCTATTTCCCCACTCGTGGGTCATGAGGGCGATCATGCCGTGATACCGGCCGAGATGGGGGTAAAACCGCGACAGCCCAACGATCAGTCGTCTGCCGGTCGATCTCAGCTTGGGGGAACATCAGTGTTCAAGCGGCTCACATCCACCCTGGCAAGTGGCGCGATCCTGTGCGTGTGCGGCGCCCTCACCGCGTCCCCCGCCCTCGCCGCCCCGCGAGGCGGCCCCCAGGCCGTCCCCCGCCAGACGGAGCTCTCCGCCGCGTCCTTCGAGGTGAGCATCGAGGTCCTCCCGCCTTCCGGCTCCACGCCCGCCCGTCCGGCCTCTCCGGCGTCCGGCACGGACTGGGGTGTCACCGAGGACCGGAGGTCGTCCGGCGACCGGCAGGGAGAACGGGTCCGTGAGCTCCTCGGCGGCTCCGTCGTGGGAGTTATGGAACACGGCACGAATTCCGGCGGCACGCGCGATTCCGGCCACCATGCCCGCACTTCGTCCGGGAAAATCGAGAAGGCACGGGAAAAGGCCGTCCCCACGGCCCGGCAGGAGAAGCCCGCGGAAACCGCACGGATTCCGTTCACCGGAATCAGTGCCCAGCGCCTCGGCGTCCTGATAACCGCGGCTTCCCTGACCCTCCTCACCGGTGGCATCCTTCTCCGCATGGTCACCCGCAGAAAGCGCAGGACCCCGGATTCGTGACGCCCCCGCCGCCATGGGTCCGCATCGATCCCTGGAACGGGTACGCGGCCCCCCGCACGGCCGCTTCGCCACGGTTGGTGAAACTTTCAGCAGCTCAGGCCGCTGATCGGCTCCGGGCCGCCGGGCCGTCCGCCCGTGCTGGTCCCCCCCGCCGACGCCACTTATGGTGACGTCAGCGGAGCAAAGGAGTGGTGAATGGCACACCGCGCAAGCTCACGATTCCTGACGGCGGCGGCACGGCTGCTGACCGTCCCGGCCGCCCTGGTGCTGGGGCTCGCACTGAGCCCCGCGGCGGCGCACGCCGACACGTACCGGACGGCGTCCTCCACCGGGTCGGGGCCCACGACGTACTCTGGGCAGACGAACGCGGCGAACAACGCGCGAGCGGCGTTGAACAGCCAGGCCCGGGCGGCCGGGGAGGTCTGCCCGTCCGTCACGACGACGACCCAGCTCGTGTACACGGCGCCGGACGGCTCCGCGTACGTCTACAACGCGACGGCTTCCGGCTGGTGCACGCCGGCGGCCGCCCCGCCGTACGTCGTGCCGAGGTCGGCCACGGCGCAGGGCGGCGGCAGCTCGTCCCAGGCCGCGCAGAGCAACGGCGCCGCGGCGGCCCAGGCGGCGGTGCTCGCCGCGGGTGTGGCCTGCTCGGGGTGGCAGTACTCCTACGCGGTCGTCTACATCGCGCCGGGCGGCGCCTGGTACATCTACGACGTCACCGCGAGCGCCCTCTGCACGAACTGACCGGCCCCGCTCAGGCCGGGCGGCCGGAGGCGGTGGCGGCGGGCTCACGGAACGGCGGAACAGGACTAGGTTCAGTTGAACCTTAAAGTGCTATTCCGTAAGAACGGACTTCGATGAACATCGTTCTGTGGGTCGTCGCCGGCCTGCTCGCCCTCGTCTTCACCGGCGCCGGCGTCATGAAGCTGATCCAGCCCAAGGAGAAGCTCGCCGCCTCCGGCCTGGGCTGGACCGAGGACTTCTCCGCCGGCGCCGTCAAGGCCATCGGCGCCGTGGACCTCCTCGGCGGGCTCGGGCTGGTCCTCCCGGCCGTCACCGGCATCGCCCCCGTACTCGTGCCGCTGGCCGCGCTCGGCCTCGCCCTGACCATGGCCGGCGCCATCGTCGTCCACGCCCGCCGCGGGGAGACCCCGGTCGTCGTGTTCAACGTCGTGCTTCTCGTCCTGTGCGCGTTCGTGGCGTGGGGACGCTTCGGCCCCTACGCCTTCTGACGCGTCAGGTCCCGAGCGTCTGCCACCAGCCGTCCACCGGCGGAGCGGCGTGCGGATCGACGGTCTCCCCCGGCCGGGGCACCACGATCCGCACGTCCCGCGCCTTCGCCTCCCGCCACAACCGGTCCGGCGGCTCGGTCCAGGAGTGCATGGCGAGGGTGAACGTCCCCCAGTGGACGGGCAGCAGGGTACGACCGCCGAGGTCGAGATGGGCTCTGACCGCCTCCTCGGGGTCCATGTGGATGTCCGGCCACGCCGGGCTGTACGCCCCGATCGGCATGATGGTCAGGTCGAACGGCCCGTGCGCCGCCCCGATCCCCGCGTACCCCTCGAAGTATCCCGAGTCCCCCGCGTAGAAGACCCGATGCCGCTCCCCCGCCACCGCCCACGACCCCCACAGGGTGTCGTTCCGCGTGAAGGCCCTCCCGGAGAAGTGCCGCGCCGCCGTCGCCGTGAACCGCAGCCCCGCGACGTGCGCCTCCTCCTCCCAGTCCAGCTCGATCACCCGCTCCGGCGGCACCCGCCACCGCTCCAGATGCGCCCCGATCCCGAGCGGCACCAGGAACGGCGCGTCACCGAGCCGCGTGAGCGCGCGCACCGTGGCCAGATCCAGGTGGTCGTAATGATCGTGCGAGATCACGATCGCGTCGATCTCCGGCAGTTCCTCCAGCTCCACCGGCAACGCATGCAGCCTCCTCGGCCCGAAGAACTGCAAAGGCGACACCCGCCGGCTCCACACCGGATCGAACAGGACGTGCCGCCCCTCGATCTCCACCAGCGTCGTGGCGTGCCCCATCCACACCGCCCGCAACTCCCCCGAGGTCCCGGCCGTGGGCGCCCGCAGCGGAACCGGCCCTCCTGGCCGCCGAGCCTCACGTTGGGTGAACAGATCCCGCCAGAAACCCTCCGGCGGCTTACTGGGCGCGAGGGTCCGCCCCGGCATCGGGTTCACGAACACCCCACCGTCGAACAACGCCGACGCCCGCATCCGCTCGGCCCGCGCGCCTCCGGCCGTCAACGGCCGCACCCCGAGCTCAGCGGGCACGTTCCGCAACGCCCACCCCGCCGCCAGCAGGGCCCCTCCCGCCAGCACCCGCCGCACCACCCGACTACGCGCCATCAGCCCGCCTTTCGCAGCTCCGAGACACATACACGATATATCGCGGCATGGGTACCGGGCTGCGTTCGCCGTCCCGGGGCCTCGATACGGCACGGCGAAGTAAGGGGACCTGTCATGGACCGAACCTGAGGGTCAGCCGTCTTACCTGGTCAGAAGCCCTGAAGAGCTGAGGTCCGGCGCGTTCGCCGGCATGGTGAGGGGAAAGGCACAGCCCGACCGCGCCCGAACCGCTACCCCGTGCCGCCGAGCGGAAACCAGGCGACTTGTGGCGTTCTGTCCGCCAGATCGTCCTGCCTGGCCGCCCCGGTGCCCGAGGTGTGACGCTCACTCCGGGTTCAGGAGACGGTCCCCGAGGGGGGTGCGGTAGTAGAGGACGGACCGGCCGGAGCGGCGGCGGTCGATCAGGCGGGCGGCGAGGAGGACCTTCAGGTGGCCGCCGACCGAGCCGAGGCTGTGGCCGGTCAGGGCGACGAGGTGGGTCGTGCTCCGTGGTTCGCCCAGGTGGGCGAGGATGCCGGCGCGCACGGGGCCGATCAGGGCGCGTACCGCGGCGGGGGGCGCGGTGCCCGCGCGGACGGGCGGGGGCGTGGGGTTCTCCCCGGCGCGGAGGGCCGGAGGGGCGGCCAGGAAGCCGGTGCAGGGGTAGATGATCGCGTAGCGGTGGGGGGTGTCCCAGGTGACCCAGCCGTGGGTGGTCGTGGTGGGGATGAACAGGAGTTGGGCGTCGTCGGCGATGTGCCTCGGCGGGTTGTCGTAGGGGTTGATCCGCAGACGGCCGTCGCCGAGCCAGCGCAGGCCGGGGCGCAGGCCGGCCAGGGCGGCGGCCCAGCCGCCGGTGCCGAGGTGGCCGGTGCGCGAGACGATGTCGGCCTCGAAGACGCGGCGCAGGCGGGGCCACTCGGGCTGGACGGTGGCGGTCCAGACCCATTCCAGGAGCGCGGCGGCGCGGGCGGGCAGGTCGGGGACGCGGAGCTCCGCGGGGAGGGGGGCGCCGACGGCGACGGCGAGGTCGGCGGCGGCGACCTCGGCGGGGGTCTGCCGGACACGCCGCAGTTCGTCGTGGAACGTCCGGTCGTCGTCCCGCGGCGGGGTGATGAGGAAGTCCGCCAGCCACGTGGGACGCAGCGCCGCCCAGACCAGCAGCGCCTCCACCCGGTCGCCGTCGAGCCGCTCCCGGTACGCCGGGCGGTGTTCCCTGAGCCACGCCTGCCGCCCCGGAGCCGCCCGTCCCTTGTGCAGGGCGTTCAGGGCCGCCACGGTCTGTGCCAGCGGCGACACGGTGAAACGGCTCCCCGCCAGCACGTCCGCGCCGACCCGCCAGATCCCCATGGTCCCTCCCTCCGGGCGCCGGGCCGCCACCTTACGTCACGTCCGCGACGGGACGGCATTGCCGGAAATCTGCGGCGGACCGACCATTTTCCGGTACCGGCGGTGTCCATTCATCCGTGAGGGACTTCGGACCAGAAGGAGTGACCATGCGAGGTGTCCCGCCTGGCCGGGAAACCGAAGCCTCGGCCGGCGACGGGGGCCCGGCCGAGGATCCGCTGGCGCGGGCGCGGCGAGGAGACGGCGAGGCGTTCCGGGAACTCGTCGAGCCGTACCGGCGCGAGCTCCAGGTGCACTGCTACCGCATCCTCGGCTCCGTGCAGGACGCCGAGGACCTGCTGCAGGAGACGTTGCTCGCGGCATGGCGCGGGATCGGCGGCTACGAGGAGCGCGCGTCGGTACGGACGTGGCTCTACCGGATCGCCACCAACCGCTGCCTCAACGCGCTGCGGGACGGCGCCCGCCGGCAGGACCAGGTGGACTACCAGCCGGAGGTCCCGTTGCCCGAGCCGTCGCGCCGCCGCGCGGAACCGAGCTGGCTGGAGCCGTACCCGGACGTACTGCTCGACGAGATCGCCGACCACGCGCCCGGGCCGGAGGCGCGATACGTGGGCAGGGAGTCGGTGTCGCTGGCGTTCCTGGCGGCGCTGCAGCAGTTGCCGCCGAAGCAGCGCGCCGTACTGGTGCTGAGGGACGTGCTGGGGTTCCGGGCCGCCGAGGTGGCGGAGATTCTCGGCACCACCGAGAACGCGGTGACCGGCGCGTTGCGACGCGCGCGGGGCACGCTGGCGCAGGAGTTGCCGGCGCCAGGCCGGGAGAGCGCCCCGCTGCCGGACTCGCCACGGGAACGGCGGATCATGGACGACTTCGCCCGTGCGTTCGAGGCCGGGGACGTCGACGCGATCGTGGCCCTGCTGACGGACGACGTGTGGCTGACCATGCCGCCGCTGCCGCTGGAGTACCAGGGCTTGGAGCCCGTCCGGCACTTCCTCGCCACGATCGCGCTCCGCGACGGCCACCGGCACGTGCTCATCCCGACGCGGGCGAACGGCCAACCGGCGTTCGGCTGCTACATACGCGACCCGAGGACGCCGATCATGCACGCGCACGGCCTGCTCGTGCTGTCCCTGACCGGCGACCGGATCTCCGCGCTGACCCGTTTCGTGGACAACTCGTGCCTGACGGGCTTCGGGCTCCCGCGGTCGCTGCGCGCCGGCGAGCAGGCCTGAGAAGGGAAACGGTGAATTCCGACGGGGGACGGATGACGTCCAAGCAGGCATGGGTCCTCGGGCTCGCCGCGCTGGCGTCGTTCATGATGGCACTGGACAGCTCGGTCGTGACGACGGCGCTGACCACGATCAAGCACGATCTCGCGGCGTCGGTCGAGGAACTCGAGTGGACCGTCAACGCGTACAACCTGCCGTTCGCGGTGCTGCTGCTGACGGGGGCCGCGCTCGGTGACCGGTTCGGCCGCCGCCGGGTCTTCGTCGCGGGGCTCGCGCTGTTCACCGCCGCGTCGGCGGCGTGCGCGCTGTCCCCGGGCATCGGCGCGCTGATCGCCGCCCGGGCCGCGCAGGGTGCCGGTGCCGCGATGGTGCTGCCGCTGTCGCTCACCCTGATCAGCGCGGCGTTCCCGCCCCGGCAGCGGGGCAGGGCGATGGGGCTCTACCTGGGGATCACCGGTCTCGCGACGTTGGGCGGGCCGTTCATCGGCGGCGTCATCGCCGAGGGCCTCGCCTGGCAGTGGATCTTCTGGCTGAACCTGCCGTTCGGGGTGATCACGATCCTGCTCACGATGCGGCGCGTCGGCGAGAGCCACGGCCCGGACACCCGGCTCGACCTCGGCGGGGTGGTGCTCGTGACCTCGGGCGCGTTCGGCGTCGTCTGGGGACTGGTCCGCAGGAACGCGGCGGGCTGGGGCAGCGCCGAGGTGGTGGGAGCCCTGGTCCTCGGGGTCACGCTGCTGACCGCCTTCGTGCTCTGGGAACGGCGCGCGAAGGCACCGATGCTGCCGATGCGGTTCTTCCGGCTGCGAGCGTTCGCCACGGCCAACCCGGCGAACTTCTGTGTGTTCGCCTCGCTGTACGGCACGCTGTTCTTTCTCGCCCAGTACTTCCAGACCGTGCTCGGAGAAGGACCGCTCGGCGCCGGTCTGCTGCTGATGCCGTGGACCGCGACGCTGATGCTCTGCGCGCCGATCGCCGGCGCGCTGGCCGACAGGTACGGCGAGCGGACGTTCGTGGCCGGCGGGCTGGCGCTCCAGACCCTCGGCACGGGCTGGATCGCCGTGGTCGCCGGCACCGGGGCCGGCTATCCCGCACTGCTGCCCGCGCTGATCCTCAGCGGGGTCGGGCTGACCATGGCCATGCCCGCGGCGCAGAGAGCGGTGGTCGGGGCGGTGCGGCCGCACGAGATCGGCCAGGCGTCCGGCGCGTTCATGATGCTCCGGATCTTCGGCGGCGTGTTCGGCGTCGCGGTCTCGGTCGCCGTCTTCGCGAGCGCGGGGGGCTACGCGTCGGCCGAGGAGTTCAACGAGGGTTTCACGGCGGCGATGGCCGCGGTCGCCACCCTCGCGTTCATCGGCATGCTCACCGCGCTCGGCATGCCGCGCAGAAGACCGGCCGCCGTGGCAGCACCGCCGCGGGGGGACGAGCCCAAGGAGGAGTCACACATGACGAGTACATCCATCATCCGATACACGACCAAGCCGGACGCCGCCGACGAGAACCAGCGGGTGGTCGAGAAGGTGTTCGCCGAACTCGCCGAGAAGGCCCCCGCCGGCCTGCGCTACGCGACGTTCCGGCTGGCCGACGGCGTCACGTTCGTCCACATCGTGCAGAAGGAGGAGGGCGACGACACCCTGACCGAGCTCGCGGCGTTCAAGGAGTTCGGCGACGGGTTCAAGGACCGGGCCGCGAGCGGGCCGGAGCGCCAGGGCGCGACGCTCGTCGGGTCGTACAACTTCATGAGCTGAACCGGCGGCATCCATGACGGCCGCGGACACCGGCGCATCGCGCCGGTGTCCGCGGCCGTACGGCGCTGTTTCGGCTGAGGCCGAAACTGTGGCGGCCGTGCCGGGCAGGGCCGCAGACTCCCCCTATGCGCACCTACCGGCAGCTCTTCCGCACCCCCGAGTTCACTCCGTTGTTCGTCGGCGCGTCGGCGCAGGTGGCGGCGTCGACCGTCGCGGGGCTGGCGCTCGGGTCGCTGGTGTACGCGAGCACCGGGTCGCCGCTGTTGTCGGCACTCAGCCTCTTCGGGCCGTCGTTCGCGCAGGTGGCGGGGGCCATGGTGTTCCTGTCCACCGCGGACCGGGTGCCGCCGCGGGCCGTGCTGGCGTCGCTGGCCGCCATGTTCTCCGTGGGGACGGCGCTGATGGCGCTGCCGGGGATGCCGGTCTGGGGCATGTTCACGGTGATCGTCGTGATGGGGCTGGTGCAGGCGGCGGGCAGCGGGGTGCGGTGGGGGCTGCTGACCGAGATCCTGCCGGAGGGCGGGTACATCCTCGGGCGGTCGGTGTTCAACATGTCGGTGGGTGTCATGCAGATCGCCGGGTTCGCGCTCGGCGGCACGCTGGTCGCCGTGATGTCGCCCCGGGCGGCGCTGCTCGTCGCGGCCGGGCTGGACCTGGTGGCCGCGCTCGTGGTGCGGTTCGGGCTGACGCGACGGCCGCCGCGCGCCGCCGGACGGCCGTCGGTGCGGGAGACCTGGCGGGGGAACGCACGGCTGTGGGCGTCGCCGGAGCGGCGCCGGGTGTACCTCGCGCTGTGGGTGCCGAACGGGCTCGTCGTCGGGTGCGAGGCGCTGTTCATCCCGTACGCGCCGGACGCGGCGGGCGTGCTGTTCATGTCGGCGGCGTTCGGCATGCTCGCGGGCGACACGCTGGTCGGGCGGTTCCTGCCCGGCCGGTGGCGCACCAGGCTCACCACCCCGCTGCGGGTGCTGCTCGCCCTGCCGTACCTGCTGTTCGCGCTGCCGCTCCCCCTGCCGGTGGCCGCGATGGCCGCCGCCCTGGCCTCGATGGGCTTCGGTGCGGGACTGCTGCTCCAGGAACGGCTCATCGCGCTGACCCCGGAGGAGATGCGCGGCCAGGCGCTCGGGCTGCACTCCTCGGGCATGATGACGATGCAGGCGGTCGGGGCTTCGGTCGCCGGCCTGTTCGCGCAGCACATGCCCGTCGGCGTCGCGATGACCGTGATGGCGGTGCTGTCGCTGCTCACCACGACGTCCCTGGTGCCCCGCCGCGCCGCCGTCCTCGCCGAGGCGCGCGATTGAGGTGAGGCGCCTGCGAAACGGGTGATTCAGGCGCTATGTTCCCCAGGTGACCATGACGCCGTCCCCGCGTACCCTGCTCGGGCGTTACCGGCTCGTCGCCCCGCTGGGCCGGGGCGGGATGGGCACCGTGTGGCGGGCCACCGACGAACTGCTGCGGCAGGACGTCGCGATCAAAGAGGTGCGCCTCCCGCCGGACCTGGACGAGGCCGCGCGGGCCGAACTGCGCGAACGGACGCTGCGGGAGGCCAGGGCCGCCGCCCGGCTGCGCGCCCACCCGTCCATCGTCACCGTGCACGACGTGGTCGCCGACGACGGCCGCCCGTGGATCGTCATGGAGCTGGTGCAGGGCCAGTCCCTGCACCAGGTGGTCAGGGCGCACGGCCCGCTGCCCCCGCACGAGGTCGCCCGCATCGGCCTCAGCCTCCTGGACGCGTTGACCGCCGCCCACGGCGCCGGCATCCTGCACCGCGACGTCAAACCGGCCAACGTGCTGCTCACCGGCGCCGGCCGCGTCGTGCTCACCGACTTCGGCATCGCCAGCCTGGCCGGCGACGTCGCCCTCACCCAGAACGGCGCGGTCGCCGGCTCCCCCGGCTACATCTCCCCAGAACGCCTCCGCGGCGACGACGACCGCCCCGAGTCGGACCTGTGGTCCCTGGGCGCCACCCTCTACACCGCCGTAGAGGGCCGCTCCCCCTATGCCCGCGAACAACCCGCCGCGATGTTCGCCGCCGTCCTCCTCCACGACCCCGACCCCATGCGCCTCGCCGGCCCCCTGACCCCCGTCGTCACGGGCCTCCTGGTCAAGGACCCCGCCCGCCGCATGCCCGCCGCCGAGGCCGCCTGGCACCTGCGCGCCCTGCTGCCCCCCGACGCCCGGACTCCCCTCCCCGGCCCGGCCGCACCCGGCCGCGCACCCGCGCCCCAGCCCCCTTTCCAGGGCCCGGCCGCACCCGGCCACCGGCCCGCACCGCAGCCGTCCTCCCCCGGCGGCCGGGGAACCACGCCTCCGCCCGGGGGTCCCGGCACCTCCGCGCCTTCGCACCCCACAGGCCCGACCGCGCCTCCTCCCCACGCCGCCGGCACCGGCCCCGTGCGTCCCGCGCGCAAGAACAAGGCACCGGTCGTCGTGGGAACGGTGCTCGCGGCGCTGCTCGTCACCGCGACCGGGGTGACCGTCTGGCAGATCCGCCAGCGCGAGCTCCCCACCCGCCCGCAGGCTCAGCCCACCGCGACGAGGACGACGACCGCCACCGCCACCGCGACCACCACCAAGGCGGCCGCGAGTGGCCTGTTCGCCCAGGAACCCCGCGCCTGCTCCCTGCTCACCGACCGCCAGGCCGCACTCCTCCTGGCCGGCACCGCCAAACGCCAGTTCATGACCCGCGGCTCGTGCATGTGGCAACGCACGGACGGCTCCTTCTTCAGCATCCAGCTCGCCCGCTTCAACGACACCGGCATCGCCAAGCTGGCCTTCACCCAGATGCGCACCACCACCGAGGAAGAGCCGGAACGCTACCCCGGCACCTACCTCCGCAACGGCCCCGACGTCGGCGACGAGGCCATCAGCTACACCCGCCGCGAACCGGAGATCGGCGTGCATCGCACCTCGATCCTCTTCCGCAAGGACAACCTCACCGTCACCGTCTACTTCACCCTCCGCGCCCCCGGCTTCACCCGCGCCGACCAGGCCGCCACCCTCATCGAACGCGCCCTGGAAAACTTCCGCTGACCCCCGGACGGGCGGCGTGCGACCCCGGCCGGTTTCCGGAGGTAAGTAGTGGGGTTTTAGCACCGGTATGGGGCATTGGGCCCTGCTAGGCTGGCGTTTTCGGGGAAACGCCGGGTGGTCGTTACGGGTGAGGTCAAGTGAACAGAGGGAACCGGTGGGTTATGAGGTGGGCCGCGCGGCCTTTGGCGCGGGTTCGTCTCTTTTGTTTTCCGTATGCGGGTGGGGGGGCTTCGGTCTACCGCACTTGGCATGAGCAGCTCCCCGAGCACATCGAGGTGTATGCGGTGCAGACGCCGGGACGGGAGTCCCGGCTGGGGGAGCAGCCGTATTCGCGGATGGCGGATCTGTTGCCCCCACTCGCCGAGGGACTGTCGCCGTTGCTGGACAAGCCTTATGCCATCTTCGGGCACAGTCTGGGGGCGGCGATCGGGTTCGAGTTGACGCGGTATCTGCGGCGCACGGGTGGGGAGTTGCCGGTTCATCTGTTCGTGTCGGGGCGGCAGGCGCCGCACCTTCCTTCGCGGAACGAGCGGATTCACGGCATGTCGGATGACGCGTTCCTCGCGGGGGTGCGCAAGCTGGACGGAATCAGTCCTGAGCTGTTCGACCATCCTGAGCTGCTGGAACTGCTCCTTCCATTGTTGCGTGCCGACTTCGCGATGAGCGAGGACCACACCTATCGGCCGGAGCACAAGCTCGACGTGCCCATCACGGCGTTCCACGGGACCGACGACCCGACGACCCGTGAGTCGGAGATGGCTTCCTGGGCGGCGCACACCAGCGCGCCGTTCGCGTTGCGCGTGCTGCCGGGCGACCACTTCTTCGTGCGAGCGGAGCAAACGCGCCTTCTGTCCGATATCGCCGGACGCCTCACCTGACGCCGGATATCCCCGGTTTTCGCTAATCACTCGAATATGCATTTATACACAAAAACACCGCGAAAAACGGCGTTCACCACGGCAGCCGGGCGGTATCAGCCTATATTCAGCACGTGGTCAGTGGCGCTCGCGGCTGCCGGAGGACGACGCTCAAGTGAATCCTGGTTTCGTGATCAAGGATCCGCGCAGCCGTGTCGAGTTACGCGTGCGCGGCGACGCGTCCGTGCAGGAACGCCTGGCGTTCCTCAATGACGCGAGCACGCGCATCGGCAGCACTCTTGACCTGGCGCAGACGTGCCGTGAAGTGGTGGACGTGGCGGTGCCGCGCATCGCCGACGCCAGCGGCATCATGGTCCAGGAGCGGCTCATCACCCAGGCCGAGTTCCCTGGGCATCCCACCGACAGCGGCGCCCTGGTGCGCCGCCTCGCGACGGCGGTGGCGGTCGCCGACCCGTGGGCCTGGGACACCGCCTTCCCGGCCGGCGAGGTCACCGTGTACCCGCCGTACCTGCCGCAGGCGCAGGCCATGGCGACCGCCAAAACGGTGATCGTCCCCCGGCTGGACCGGACAATCGTCGAGGACAACGCCCGTGCCTTCGAGCGCCCCATCATCTCGCGGCTGCTGCTCGACTGCTCGTTCCTCGTCACCCCGCTGATCGCCCGGGGCATCGTGCTCGGCTACGTGGTACTGGTACGCGAGCCGTCCAGCGACCCGTTCCAGGAGACCGACGCCGCGCTGGCCGAGGAACTCGCCGCGCGCACCGCGATCTGCATCGACAACGCGCGTCTCTACCACCGCGAGCGGCGCACCGCGCTGACCCTGCAGAGCAGCCTGCTGCCGACGCGCCTGCATCGGCCGCCCGGCCTGGAGATCGCCCACCGCTACCTGCCCGCGGGCAACCTCGAAGGGGTGGGCGGCGACTGGTTCGACGTGATCCCGCTCCCCCGTGACCGCACGGCCCTGGTGGTGGGTGACGTGATGGGCCACGGCATCGGCGCCGCCGCCACCATGGGCCAGCTCCGCACCGCGACGCAGACCCTGGCCACCCTGGACCTCGACCCCGCGGAGCTGCTGTTCCAGCTGGACCGCGTGGCCCGGCGTCTGCACCCCGACCACATCGCCACCTGCGCCTACGCCACGTACGACCCGGCTTCCGGCGCCGTGGCGGTGGCGAGCGCGGGCCATGTCCCGCCGGTGCTGGTCCCCGCAGGCGGCGCCCCCGTGCCGCTGCCTGTCGTGCCCGGCCCGCCGCTCGGGGTGGGCGGCGAGCGTGTCCAGCTCTGTACGGCGACGATGCCCCCCGGCGCGATGCTCGCCCTGTACACCGACGGCCTGGTGGAGACCCGCGACCGCGGCATCGACGTCGGCATCGCCGTCCTCTGCTCACTGCTCGGCGGCCCGCCCCGCGACCTCGAACGGGTGTGCGACACCATCACCGAGGTGTGCCGCCAGGTCGACGAGCGCGACGACATGGCGCTCCTGCTCGCCCGCGCGGTGGGAAACCCGTAGCGGACACACGAACGGTGTGCCGGGCCACGGAGCCGCCCGGCACACCGTCGCGAGGTTCAGCCGACCGTGACGACCTTGAAGGGCGTGCCCGGGTCGTCGGGGGTGCAGTTGACCGTCACCTGGCCGTACACCTGGAGGTCGCCGGTGACCGTCGCCTTGCCGGGGCGCAGCTCGTACGTGCCGGGCTTGGTCGGGGTCCAGGTGCCGTTCAACTGCATGCTGATCAGGTCACCGCCAGGGAAGGCGCCGCCCTTGGCCTCCGTCTTCACCGTGACGTTCTCCGGGCCGGTCACATCGATGTCGATGCTCGCGGTCCAGCTCTTGACGTCCTCCGGCGAGTCGATGGGGGCCTTCACGGCCAGCGCGATCGCGGTGGGCGTGCCCGCCTTGACCGTGCTGGGGGTGAGGGTGGTGTAGCCGGTGGTGCTTCCTTCCAGCGGGCCGACGGTCGGGATCTGGCAGGTGTACGGAGCCTTGAACTCGTACCTGAACGCCAGGGCCTGGCCCGCGATGGCGACGAGCGCGACCACCGAGAGGACGGTCGAGGTCTTCTTGCCGAGGGTGATCACCCGGATACTCCTTGGTCGTTGGCCGCGGCTCAGGCCTGCGCCGGCTGGTCGGACTGCTCGCGGACCACCGGTGCGGGCTCCTCAGAGGGCTTCGCGGGCTCCTTGGGCTCCTTCTTCCGGTCCGGCACCGTGATCATGATGACCTGGTGGGTGAGCCATTCCAGCGGCCCGCGCCGTCCCCAGTTGCGCCACATCGTCGCGAAGACCAGCGAGAACACCAGGAAGCTCGCGAAGATGTGGAACGAGAAGGGCGGCTCGCCGAACGGCATCAGGGCGAGGAAGTGCCCGACGTAGATGGTGAGCGCGAGGCTGCCCGTGGCGGCGAGCGGCCACAGGAGCCGCTGCCAGGGCTGCTTGTCCATGATGATGAGGAACGCGCCGAGCAGGAACGACGCGATGCTCAGGCTCATCACCACCATGGGGATGCTGAGCGCGTAAAGCTGGTGCGGCGGCGCCATGAGCAGCGAAGCCCAGGGCACGGGGCCGCTGTCCGCCGTGCCGGGGATGCCGGAGCCGGGCGGGCGCAGCTGCTGCAGCACGCCGAGCGGGGTGGCGACGAACCACGACACCGCGAGCGACGCCGTGAGGCCGATCGCGCCGAGCTTGACCATGCGGACGCGCAGCGCGTGGCCGTTCAGGTCGAGCCGCCCGATCGCCAGGCCGGTGAGCAGCAGCGGCAGCGCGTACAGCATCTGCGGGTGGGTCGTGTAGAACAGCGCCCACGCCGGCCAGTCCATCGGGCTGAGCAGCACGTCGAAGCCGCTCACCGGGGGATAGGTGTAGAACTCCCTGGCGAAGCCGCCCGCGTAGTTCAGCACGACGAGCGTGATGATCGGGTTGACCACCGTCATGACGCCGGAGGTGATCAGCAGTGTCTTCGCGCTGAGCCGCAGGAACGGGATCAGCAGCAGGAACCACACGAAGTACCACATCAGGATCGGCTCGCCGATGCCGTCCATGTACAGCGAGAACGGCAGCAGCGCGACCGACCGCATGGCGAGCCGGCGCCGCGTGATCGTCATGGCGTGCCCGGACGGCGGCTTCATGCCGCCGGTCATCAGCGCCGCGGACACGCCGGCGCAGATGACGAACAGGCTCATCGGCCGGCTCGGCAGGTTCTGCTCCAGCCAGCCGAGGATCGGCTCGGGCGCGGCCGGCGGCAGGATCGGCGCCAGCCAGCCCGTGGGCAGGACATGGATGTAGATCATCGCGAGGATCGCGAGCGCCCGGACCACGTCGAGGCCGAGGAGGCGTCCGAGGGGCCGGATCCGGTTCGGTGCTGGGGGGCTGGCTTGAGAAGTCATGTCACCGATCGTCCAGACGTGGCAGATCGCTCATGCTCAGGCGACTGATGAGGTCCTCGAAGGCAGGGTCCTGCCGATCGATCCCCGAAGCGACCATGTCGGCCAGCACCTCATCGGTCCCGCCACCGAGACGGGAGAGCCTGGCGTCCCGCCAGAATCGTTCGAGTGGGAAGTTCTTTGAGTATCCGCGCGCGCCGAACACCTGCATAGCCGTGTCGATGATGCGGCAGGAGCTCTCGCCCGCGGTGAGCTTGAGCGCGGCGATCCCGTGCGAGGGCATCCGCCCGTCGCCGCGGGCGGCCTCGACCAGCTGGGCGAGCCGGCTCTCCAGGTTCCACAGCTCGGCCTGGCAGGCCGCGAGCCGGTGCCGGATCGCCTGCTTGTCCATGATGCGGTCGTTGCCCACGCTGCGGCGCCGCGCGTACGCGATGGCGAGACGCAGGGCGGTGGCGGCCGAGCTGATGAGCTGCGCGCAGATGGCGAGCCGCTCGAACTGCAGCAGGTGCGTGGCGTACAGCAGGCCGACCCCGTGGTTGCCGAGCAGCGCGTCGGCGGGCAGCTCGGCGTCGAAGGTCACCTGCCCCACGTCGCAGCCGTGCAGGCCCATGGTGTCGAAGAAGCCGTCGACGGTGACCCCGGGGTGGTCCAGCGGCAGCAGGAACAGGCTGAGGTCGCCGACGTGGGCGGGGTTCTCCATCTTGGCGAGCACCAGGATCTGGTCGGCCCGCCCGACGTTGGAGATGTAGCGCTTGCAGCCGCTCAGCCGCCACCCGCCTTCGACGGCCACCGCGGTGGTCCGCATGCCGGCGAGGCTGGAGCCGCCGCGCGGCTCGGTGGCGCCGAAGCAGCCGACGACGCGGCCGTCCAGCGCGTCCTCCAGCAGCGCCTTCTGCCGTTCGCCCTTGGCGAGCCACTGCAGGGCGCCGATGAACACCTCGCTGTGGCCCATGGCGACCAGCGCGAGGCCGCTGCTGGCGGTGCAGATCTCCTGGCACATGGCCACGAGCCGCGGAACACCCCGCTCGGCCCCCTGTTCCCAGCGGCGGCGGAACAGGCCCGCCTCCCCCAGGGAGGCGATGACCTCCTTGGGGATGTGGCGGTCCTGTTCCCAGCGTTCGAAGTCCTTCTCGTCGAAGGCGGCGAGCATGCCGCGGACCTGCTCGCGAAAGCCGGCCACCTCGTCGCTCTCCGTCCCCGCGTACCCCCGTTGAAGGCTCATTCCACAGGCTCCAGCCAGTCCTTGTGGCTCGCGGAGTGCACGGCGTCGTGCAGGTCCTTGATGAGCGTCGCGGTGACGTCGCCGCGGTCGCCGCCGCCGATGGGACGGCCGTCCACCGCGGACACCGGGACGATCCCGGCGGCCGTGCCGGTGAGGAACACCTCGTCGGCGAGGTAGAGGTCGGTGCGCACCAGCTCGGTCTCGCGGGCCGTGATGCCGCGCTCGGCGGCCAGCGTGAGCACCGACTCCCGGGTGATGCCGGGCAGCGCGCCGCTGGTCGTGGGCGGGGTGAGAAGCTCACCGCGGCGCACGACGAACACGTTGTGCGCCCAGCCGTCGGCGACGTAGCCGTCCTTGTTGAGCAGGAGCGCCTCGTCGCACCCCGCCGCCCTGGCCTCGGTCTGCGCCAGCATCGCGTTGAGGTACTGGCCGGTGGCCTTGGCCGCGGGCGGCAACGAGTTGGCGGTGAACCGGTGGAAGCTGGAGATCTTGGCCTTGACGCCCCCCGTGGGCGGCGCGCCGACCAGCGGGCCGTGCTGGAACGCGATCACGGCGGTGTGGAACGGCGCACGCAGCGGGTCCGCGCCCTGGCCGAGGAACATGATCGGCCGCAGGTAGCAGTTGTCGAAGCCGTTGGCCTTGATGACGTCGAAGGTCGCCTGCCGGAGCTCCTCGACCGAGTACGGGGCCGGCACGCCGTAGATCGCCGCCGAGCGCCGCAGCCGTTCCAGATGGTCGGTCAGGCGGAACACCACCGTGCCCCGGTCGGTGGCGTGGCTGCGGATGCCCTCGAAGAACCCGATGCCGTAGTGCAGGCCCAGGGTGCTGACGTGGACGGTCGCGTCTTCCCATGCCTTCAGTTCGCCGTCGAACCAGATCTTGCCGCTCATGAGGACGCGCCTCCCTTCTCCCGTGTCGAAATCGGCTTACCTCAGCTCGGCCAGCGTGCGCCGGTCGAGTTCTCCGCTGTCATGGAGCCTGCGGCACTGAGCCCGCTGCACCTTGCCGGACGTGGTGACCGGGATCGAGCCCTTGCGGACGATCCGGACGGACGTCAGGCGGGTGCCGAGCAGTTCGGTGACCGTCGAGCGGATCCTGCGCGCGAGGTCGGCCGCGTCCTCGGGGGACGCGGTGAGCGACCGGTCGCCCTCGACCACCACGGAGAACCGGTGGTCCCCGCCGGAGTCGCGGAACGCGGCGCACGCCGCGACCTGGCCCGCGCCGGCGTCGTGGCCGATGGCCTCGACGTCCTCGGCGAAGATGTTGCGCCCCGCCAGCGAGATGACCTCGTTGCGGCGGCCGAGCACGTACAGCTCGCCGTCGTGCACGAAGCCCGCGTCGCCGGTGTCCCACCAGTCGCCCTGCCGGGGCTGGAAGCCCTCGGCCGTCTGGTAGCCCGCGAGCAGCCACTCGCCGCCGAGGTGGATGGGACTGGGCTCCAGCCCTTCCCGCACGCGCACACGGTTGCCGGGCAGCAGCGGCCCGACCGAGACGTGCCCGCCGGGGCCGCGCACCGGGCCGCGCAGCAGCGGGGTGCTGGCGCTGCCCACGATGCCCTCGGCGAGGCCGTAGCTCGGGCGGATGACCTCCCACCGGAACCCGAGGGGGCCCGCGACGGCGTGGAAGTCGAGCAGGGTCTGCCAGTGCAGCCGCTCCCCGCCGCTGAGCGCCATGCGCATGCGCGACAGGTCGAGCCCGTCCTCGTACGGCACCGACGCGGCGAGCCGGTAGGCGAAGTTGGGCGCGGCCGTCATGGTGGCCCGGTACTTCGACAACATGGTGAGCCAGTTGGACGGCTTGCCGGCGAACGTGCTCGGCGCGGCGATGACCATGTTGACCCGCGCGCACAGCCCGGTGAGGAACATGGCGACCAGGCCCATGTCGTGGTACAGCGGCAGCCACGACACGAGCGCCTCTTGCTCGACGTCGGGGATGCCCATGCCCTGCTCGATCATCGCGAGGTGGCCGGCGAGCCGGTCCCCCGGGATGACGACGCCCTTGGGGGCGCCGATGCTGCCGGAGGTGAACTGGATCAGCGCCCGGTCCGGGATCGCGATGTCGGGGACCGTGCGCCGCTCGTGGTCGCCCGCGGTGAGGACGGCCGGGTTGAGCGCGGTCGCCTTCGCCGGCATCGGCAGGTCGGCCGGGTCCTCGGAGGAGATGAAGTAGCGGCAGTCGATGGTCTCGAGCACCGGGATGAAGTTGCTCCGGTACCACTGCAACGCCGCCGCGCGCGGCGGGGGCGGCACGGAGACCACGCAGCCGCCGGCCATCCAGACGCCCAGCACCGACAGGATGGACTCCAGGGTGTTGGAGATCGTCATGGCGACGGGCGTGCCCGGCTCGACCCCGGCCTTGCGCAACCGCTCGGAAGCGGCGGCGGCCCTCGTGGCGAGGTCGGTGTAGCTCAGGCGTACCTCGGACTGCCGGTCGACGACCGTCAGCCCGCGCCGTTCCACGGAGAACGGCCGGACGATCTCCTCCAGGGAGAGGTGCCCGCGCGGGGGCGCGGGCGACTCCAGGAGAAGCTCCCCGCCGGCCGTCTGCCGATCGCCGGCGTTCACTGCCGGGGCCGTCATGTCGATCGGACCGCCTCGGCGCCGACGGCGGTCATGTCCTCCATGGCCCGCTGGTCGGCGATCAGGGCGCGGTCCATGACGGCCTGCACCTTGGGGTCGGCGAGGGCCCGGCGCTCCAGCTCCTCCTGGATGTAGGAGACGTGCCAGGTCTCGTCCTTGATGATCCCGCGCAGCGTGCGCCGGATGATCGACGGGATCTCCTGGACGTCCAGGTGCTCCACGTACTGCGCGCAGCCACGACGCTCGGACACCCAGGTCAGCGCCAGGATCTCCTCAAGCGTGCGCGGGATGCCGAAGTGGTGCCCGAGCCGCGTCTGGTACGGCTCGTCCACCGGCATGATGTCGCCCCCGATGTCGTGGATCGCCTTGGTCCACAACCACGCGTGCACGGCCTCGTCCCGCAGGTGACGGGTGAGGTCGTTCTTGAGCTGCAGGTTGTCGGCCAGCCGGCTCAGGCGCAGGATGACACCCGCGCCGTGCACCTCGGCCGCGCGGTACTGGTTGAGCAGCCACATCGGGTCGTGCTCGTCCGGGGCCGCGTACGCCCCCGGCGCCGCGTACTCCCTCGTCACGTTCTGGTCCGTGGTCACGCGTGACTCCCCTCATGCACGCGAACCAGGACGGTCGCGACACTTCCCACCGTCTGGAAGTCCTCCATCGAAGTGAAATCCAGCTGTTTCCCCGTCTCCATGTGAAGCGCCGCGAGCAGTTCGGCGGCGTCCAGCGAATCCAGCCCGAGATCGTTGACCAGATGAGTGGAGGGGGATATGTCCTTGAGCGCGATGGAACGCCCTCGGCTAATCAGCTTCGAAACGAGATCGATTGCCTGTGCCTCGGTCATGTCCCGACTTCCTCGCATAGAGAAGCAATTCAGGCACAGAGTTCCATAGCGGAGCGCCACGGGTCAAGCCGGTTTCGGCCCACGGACGTGATATACATCACACCGGCGAGGAAAGCGTAATGAAATCGGGTTGAAAGGCGTACGCATTACCCTGCGGATCCCGTATTCAACGAGTGCCGGAGATAACACCGTGAACACCGGGGACAATGGCGATCCCGGTTGGCCGACGGGGGTGTACGGCGATCTTGCGGGCCGCTGACCAGCGAAGATGTCCAAACAGATACCCGGGAGAGTGATTTTAAAACCACTCCGCACATGCTGTCTCCACCTCGGTGCGAGTCCCGGACATCTCACTGAAAATAGATTGAAAAGTGATCTTCATAGTCTGACGATCGCAGAGCCAGGTGGACCACAGGATGGGGGCGTAGGGTCGCTATGAGAGAAACGCCGCACGGTGACGTGGTCGAAGCCGTGAATTTGAATCATGTCGAGTTCTATGTCAGTGACGCGGACGCGGTCGCCGGCGGTCTGGCGGACCAATACGGGTTCCGCACGGTGGCGTGCACCGGGCCCGGTGAAAGCGTCCGCTCCATCGCGGTGCGGCAGGGCGGGATCACGCTGATCGTCACCTCCGCTGCCTCCGCCGGGCATCCGGTGTCCGAATTCGTGGAAACGCACGGCGACGGCGTCTCGTCCATCGCGCTCCGCGTCGACGACGCGCGGGCGGCCTTCGACCGCGCCGTGGCGCGCGGCGCCCGCCCGGTCGCGGCCCCCGCTCCCCTCGGCGGCGGCGTCGCCGCCTCCATCCAAGCCTTCGGCGACGTGGCGCTGCGCTTCGTGCAGCTTCCCGCGGACGCCGGGGACAACCCGGTGCCGTGGCTCCCGGCCGTGGCGGACGCCGGCGAGCCCGGCACCGGGCTCAAGGTGCTCGACCACTTCGCGGTCTGCCTGCCGCCCGGCGGCGTGGACCCGCACGTGCGCTTCTTCGAGAAGGTGCTCGGCTTCACGATGATCTTCCAGGAGCGCACCGTCGCGGGCGACCAGGTGATGGACTCCAAGGTCGTGCAGAACGCCGCGGGCGACGTCACCCTCGTGCTGCTCGAACCCGGCCACACCAGCGGCGAACCCGGCCAGATCGACATGTTCGTCAAGGCCAACGCCGGCCCCGGCGTGCAGCACATGGCCTTCACGTGTGACGACATCGTGCGCACCGCCGCCGAGCTGCAGGAGCGCGGCGTCGAGTTCCTCGACCCGCCGGACAGCTACTACGAGCTCGTCACCGGCCGCGTGCCGGTGCTCAGGGAGCACACCCTGGAGGAGCTGGAGCGGCTGAACATCCTCGCCGACCAGGACCACGACGGGCTGCTGTTCCAGAGCTTCACCCGCTCCACCACGCCGCGGCGCACGTACTTCAACGAGGTGATCGAGCGCGCGGGCGCCACGACCTTCGGCAGCGGCAACATCAAGGCGCTCTACGAAGCCGTGGAGCTCGAGCAGTCGCGTCAGAAGTCCTGACCATGTCGGTGCGCCCTCTGACCATCGGGGAGGTCGAGCAGGCCGCCGAGGCCGTGCTCCCGCCGGAGACGTGGGACTTCGTCTCCGGCGGCAGCGAGGCCGAGGTGACCCTGCGGGCCAACCGCGCCGCGTTCGACCGCGTCGCGCTGACCCCCCGGGTGCTGACCGGCGTCGCGGCCCCTGACACGTCGGCGCGGCTGCTCGGCACCGACATGACGCTGCCGCTGGCGGTCGCGCCGATCGCCTACCACCGGCTGTACCACCCCGAGGGCGAGCTGGCCGTGGCCCGCGCCGCCAAGACGCTCGGCGTCCCGCTGACGGTGGCGACGCTCAGCAGCCACCGGCTGGAGGACGTCGCGGCCGTCGGCGGCCCGCTGTGGTTCCAGCTCTACTGGCTGCGCGACCGCGGCCAGATCACGGACCTGCTGCGCCGCGCCGAGGCCCTGGACTACCGCTGCGTCATGCTGACCGTGGACTGCCCGCCGTACGGCAGGCGCCTGCGGGACGTGCGCAACGGTTTCCGCCTGCCGCACGACGTGGTGGCCGCCAACCTCGCCGACCCGCACCGCCACGTGGCGCGGGCGGGCGAGCCCGGCGCCGCCTCCGCCATCGCCTCCCACACCGACGCGATCATGCATCCGGCGCTGAGCTGGAGCGACGTCGCGTGGGTGCGGGACAACACCCGGCTCCCCCTGGTGCTCAAGGGCGTGCTCGACCCGCGGGACGCGGTGCTCGCGGTGGAGCACGGCGCCGACGCCGTCGTGGTGTCCAACCACGGGGGCCGCCAGTTCGACGGCGCCCCGACCGGTGTCGCCGCGCTGCCCGGTGTCGCCGAGGCCGTCGCCGGCCGCTGCGAGATCCTCGTGGACGGCGGGGTGCGGCGCGGCACCGACATGCTGAAGGCCCTCGCTCTCGGCGCGGACGGCGTGCTCGTCGGCCGTCCCGTCATGTGGGGGCTGGCCGCGGACGGCGAGCGCGGCGTGGAGACCGTGCTCACGATCGTCCGCGAGGAGTTCACGAACGCTCTCGCGCTGACCGGCTGCCCAGGCCCGGCAGCGGCTCGCGACCTCCGGGTCACGCTCGCGCAGGAGGACCGCCCATGGTGATCGAAGGCTTGGACACGCCGCCCGGGCCGGGCCCGGCGGCGGACCTGCTGGCCGCCGAGCTGCACGCGTCGCTGACCGACCCGGCGCTGGAGGGCATGAACCTCCTCAACGAGCTGGTCATGCGCTTCCCCGACGCCATCTCGTTCGCCGCGGGACGCCCCTTCGAGGGGTTCTTCCGCGTCGAGGACCTGCACCGGCACCTGCGCACCTACTGCGAGTACCTGGAGACCGAGCTCGGCCACACCCCCGAGCAGGTGGTGCGCACCTTGTTCCAGTACGGCAGGACCAAGGGCGTCATCCACGACCTGATCGCCCGCAACCTCGCCGTGGACGAGGGCATCAAGGCCGACCCGGACTCCATCGTGGTCACGGTGGGCTGCCAGGAGGCGATGTACCTCGTGCTGCGCGCCCTGCGCACCGACGAGCGCGACGTCCTGCTCGCCGTGTCGCCGATGTACGTCGGCATCACCGGCGCGGCGAAGCTGGTCGACATGCCGGTGCTCGGGGTGGAGGACGCCGAGCACCTCACCGACCTCCAGGCCGTCATCGACCGGGCCAGGGCCGAAGGGCTGCGTCCCCGCGCGCTGTACCTGGTGCCCGACTTCTCCAACCCCTCCGGGTACAGCCTCTCGGTCGCCACCCGGCACCGGCTGCTGGAGATCGCCGAGCGCGAGGACCTGCTGCTGCTGGAGGACAACCCCTACGGCCTGTTCTCGCTGGACGACGAACGGCCCCCGACGCTGAAGTCCCTGGACACCCGGCGGCGGGTCGTCTACCTCGGGTCGTTCGCCAAGACCTGCTTCCCCGGCGCCCGCGTCGGGTACGCGGTCGCCGACCAGTACGTCAGGGACGGCGAGCGCGTCGAGCTGTTCGCCGACCAGCTCTCCAAGATCAAGAGCATGCTGACCGTCAACACCCCCGCGTTCGCGCAGGCGCTGGTGGCCGGCAAGCTCCTCGAATCGGGCTACAGCCTGAACTCCGCCAACGCCGCCCTGCGGCAGGTGTACCGCGACAACCTGCGGCGGGTGCTCGACGGCCTGGCGCGGCGCTTCCCCCCGGGCGGGCCGATCGAGGTGACCTGGAACACGCCGGGCGGCGGGTTCTTCATCGTGCTCACCGTGCCGTTCACGGTGACCGACGAGCACCTCGAACGCTGCGCGCGGGAGCACGGCGTGCTGTGGGTCCCCATGCACCACTTCTACGACGGCCCGTCCCCGACGAATCAGATACGGCTTTCCTGCAGTTCTCTGGACGCCGCGCGGATCGACGAGGGACTGGACCGGTTCGCCGACTTCGTGGCCGGCGCCATGAATTGACTTCCCGCGGCACACGCGAATTCCGGGGGTTCCGGCCGTCACCTGCGCGGCCGGGCGGGTCGTCGCTGATTCAGATCGCCGGGGGTGACGACCGGGAAAATGCGGTTGCCGGTGCGGAGAACATTATGGAGACCGAACGGACGGGAGGGTTATTCGCTGGCGGGGGCCTGGTGCCGATGCTAGCCTTTTTGGAAGTAATTTGGAATTGATAACCGAAAGCCCCGGGCAAGTGCCATTCTGGCCATTGCGGGGCCGGGCAGGTGAATCCCGGCGGTCGAGAGCCTGCTCATCTCAAATTCCCGGCAGCACTCGATATCGGAGACCACAATGACGCCTGCGAACGACCCGATTCACGTGATCTCCGCCGACGAGGCGGACATGATCGAGAACCTGACGCTGAAGCTTGCCCAGCAGTACAGCGGCCCCGAGGACGAGGAATTACTGCGTGAGCTCCCCGTCATCGCGGCCGACCTGCCGTCCGCGCAGCGCAGGTACATCCGCAACTTCGCCCTGGACGACGACAACGGCTACTGCGTCATCCGGGGTCACAAGATAGATGACGAGCGCATCGGCGACACCCCCGCCCACTGGCGTGGACGCCCGACGCCCTCCCCCGAGTTCGCCGAAGAGATCCTCATGCTGCTGCACGGGGCCCTGCTCGGTGAGCCGTTCGCCTGGCGCACCCAGCAGGACGGCAGGCTCGTGCACGACATCTTCCCCATCAAGGGCTACGAGACCGAGCAGATGGGCATCGGCAGCACCGAGCTGCTGACGCTGCACACCGAGGACGCCTTCCACCCGTTCCGGGCGGACTTCCTGCTGCTCGGCTGCCTGCGCAACCTCAAGGGAATCGCGTCCATCGTGGCCGACATCCGCGTCGACCAGCTCTCCGACAAGCACATCGACATCCTGATGCAGAACCGCTTCATCATTCGTCCCGACGACTCCCACCTGGCCGAGAACAACCTGAGCGGCGACGCCGACGGCGCGAAGTTCAGCGAGATCGACCGGCTGAAGAAGGACGACGTGCGGGTCGCGGTGCTGTGGGGCGACCGCAACAAGCCCTACATCAGGATCGACCCGTACTTCATGGAGGTCCCCGACGACGACCCGGAGGCCAAGGAGGCCTTCACCGCCACCGAGGAGATGCTGGAGCGCAACGTCACGGACGTCGTGCTGGAGCCGGGCGACATCCTCATCATCAACAACCACCGCCTCGCGCACGGCCGGCGCGCGTTCATCGCGTCGTACGATGGCCGGGACCGGTGGCTGAAGCGGGTGAGCGTGACCACCGATTTCCGGAAGTCCCGCGCGCAGCGCGGCGCGGCGACCGCACGATTGATCTGACGCCTGGCGAACACACCTGTATCCCGATCAGCGAAAGTGCGTGAATCCGTGAACACACGAGAAGGCGCCGCGCAAGCGAGCGCCGGCCAGGGGGGCGGGTCCCGCCCCCCCTGGCGGTTGCCGGAGACGGCGCGGAGCATCCTGGTCGTCCTGCGTGTCCTGCCCGAGGTGGGCCGGGCACGCACCTGGACGCTGGCGGTCTGCGTCATCCTGGCCGCCGCCCTGCCCATCGGCATCGCGGTCGCCGCCGGTCAGCTGATCGGGACCATCGACGACGCGGTGCGGGCCGGCCCCGGCTCGGCGGCGGCGGGCACCGCCACCGCGCTGCTGGTGGCCATCGGCGTGATGGTGGTGGTCGAGCGCGCCGCTGCGCCCGTCATGGGCGCCTCGGCCGCCACGCTCGGCCGCGACCTCGACCGCTACCTGCAGGAACGGGTGCTGACCGCGGTCAACAGACCTGGCGGCATCGCCCACCTCGAGGACCCGGCGATCCAGGACGAGATCCGGATCGTGCGGGGCCTCGGCATGAGCGCCTACCGGCCGAGCCAGACCGTCGAGGCCCTGCCCGCCGTGCTGGCGAACTGGCTCGGCGCGCTCGGCTCGGTCGCGGTGCTGTTCGCGTTCGAGTGGTGGCTCGGCCTGCTGTGGCTGATCGCCTGGCCGCTCATCGTGTACCGCATGCAGCGTGACTACGCCCGCATCGGTGAGGAGGGCTACAAGCAGAGCACCGAGCTGCGCGGCGTGGAGTACACGCGCGACCTCGCGCTCGCCGGCCCCGCCGCCAAGGAGATCCGGGTCTGGGGCATCAACAACTGGCTGGTGGACCGGTTCGAGCGCTCCTGGCGCCGCGCCATCGGCCCGGTGGCCGCCGCCCGCCGTCCGAGCCCCCTCGCGGTGCTCGCGTCAAGCGGCACCATCCTCGCGCTGAACGTCGTGTCGTTCAGCCTGCTCGCCTACGGCGCCATCCAGGGCAACCTGGAGATCGGCGCGCTCGCGGTGTTCGTGAACGCCCTGATCAACGCCAACTCCTTCGCCGTCGGCGACGAGCACTTCTACCTGTCCTACGCCTCGGTGACCGTGCCGAAGCTCCTCACCCTGGAGGAGCGCCTGTCGGCGAGCGCGACGGCCGGGGAGCGCGCACCGCAGGCCCTGACGGCCGCGGTGGCGCCGGACGCGCCGGCCAAGGCCATCAGGTTCGAAGGGGTGTCGTTCCACTACCCGCGTTCCGAGCGGCCGGTGCTCTCGGACTTCGACCTGGAGATCACCGCGGGCCGGTCGCTCGCCATCGTCGGCGAGAACGGCGCGGGCAAGACGACCCTGGTCAAGCTGCTCAGCGGCCTGTACGTGCCGACCGGCGGCCGGATCACCGTGGACGACGCCGACCTCGCGACCCTGGACCCGCAGCAGTGGCGGCGCCGGGTCGCCGCGCTGTTCCAGGACTTCTCCCGCTACCACCTGCCGGTGCGCGACAACATCGGGCTCGGCGCGCCCGAGCACGCCGGCGACCTGGACATGATGCGGGCCGCCGCCGAGAAGGTCGGCGTGCTCGACGTCATCGAGGCGCTCCCCCACGGCTGGGACACCGTGCTGTCGCGCGAGTACGAGAACGGCGTGGACCTGTCCGGCGGCCAGTGGCAGCGCATCGCGCTGGCCCGCGCGCTGTTCGCCGTGGAGGCGGGTGCCCGGGTGCTGGTGCTGGACGAGCCGACGGCCGCGCTGGACGTGCGGGCCGAGGCCGACCTGTACGAGCGGTTCCTCGACCTCACCGAGGGGCTGACCACCATCCTGATCTCCCACCGGTTCTCGACCGTCCGCCGCGCCGAGCGCATCATCGTGGTGCGCGACGGGCTGGTGGCCGAGGACGGCACCCACGAGGAGCTGCTGGCCCTCGGCGGCCGGTACGCCCACATGTTCAATCTGCAGGCGGGGCGCTTCCGCACCGATTCCGTCGCGACCGGCGAAGGAGGAGCAGATGCGTGACACGTTCCGCGCGTTCGCCACGACGATCGGCTTCGGGTTCCGGGCCGCGCCGTGGCACGCGGCGTTCCAGATCGTCACCGAGATCGCGCTCGGGCTGGTCGGGCCGTTCACCGGGTACAGCATCAAGCTGCTGCTCGACGCCGCGGTCGCCAAGGACCTCGACCTCGCGCTGACCGGCGGCACCGTGCTCAGCGTCACCATCGCGGTGCTGCTGGTCGCGATGTACTACAACGCGCACTGCATCTTCACGGTGATCGAGCGCACCCAGGCCCTCGCCGACCGCAAGCTGATGAACCTGATCGGCGGCATCGACGGCCTCGCGCACCACGAGCGGCCCGAGTACCTCGACCAGATCTACCGTCTCCGCGAGGAGCGCGAGAGCCTCGCCGAGATGACGAACGCGTCGGCGGGCTTCGTGGCGGCGATGGTCAGCTTCGCCGCGACCTCGGTACTGCTGGCTCAGGTGCACCCGGCGCTGCTGTCGCTGGCGCTGGTGGCGGGTGTCTCGATGTACATCAGCAGCAAGGCCAACGACATCCGTGTCGAGGCCCAGGAGGACACCAGCGAGCCCGAGCGCCTGCGCCGCCACCTGTACGACGTCGGCACGACCGCCGGCGCGGGCAAGGAGCTGCGCGTCTTCGGGCTCACCAAGGAGATCGTGCGCCGCCACCACACGGCCTCCGACGAGGTGCTCCAGACCCGCAACGAGGCGGACTGGCGCGCGGCGCGGCTGAAGGGCATCGACGCGCTCATCAACGCCGGAGCGTTCATCGGCGCGATCGCGCTGGTGCTGACGCTCGCCCTGAACGGGCAGGCCACCATCGGCGACGTCGGCCTGGTCGTGCAGCTCGCGGTGGAGATGGGCATGGTCGTGGCCGGCACCGTCGGCTACGGCGGCGACTTCCTGTGGACGCTGAAGCAGGCCCGCCGGTTCATCTGGCTGGAGCAGTACGCCAAGTCCGCGGTGAAGCCCACGCCCGAGCCGCTGCCCACGCCGAAGCGGCTGGCGCACGGCATCGACCTGGACGCCGTGACGTTCCACTACCCCGGCACCGACCGGCCGATCCTGGACAACGTGTCGGCGCACCTGCCGGCGGGGTCGGTGGTCGCGCTGGTCGGCGAGAACGGCGCGGGCAAGACGACGCTGGTCAAGCTGCTGTGCGACTTCTACCAGCCGGACGGCGGGCAGATCCTCGTGGACGGCGAGGACCTCGCGCGCGTGCCGACCCGGCAGTGGCACCAGCGGGTGAGCACGGCGTTCCAGGACTTCGCGCAGTTCGAGTTCCTCGCCAGGGAGACCGTCGGCGTCGCCAGCACCGGCAAGATCAATGACGACGACGTGCTGAACGGCGCCCTGGCCAGGGCGGACGCCACGTCCATCGTCGCCGCGCTGCCGCAGGGCCTCGACACCCAGCTCGGCACCACGTGGAGCGAGGGTGTGGACCTGTCCGGCGGCCAGTGGCAGAAGCTGGCCCTCAGCCGCGGCCTGGTGCGCGAGGACCCGCTGCTGGTGGTGTTCGACGAGCCGACGGCGGCACTGGACCCGCAGACCGAGCACGCCCTGTTCGAGCGGTTCGCCGCGGCGGCCCGCGCGGGCCACGAGCACGGCACGGTCACCCTGCTGGTCTCCCACCGGTTCTCCACCGTGCGCATGGCCGACCTGATCATCGTGCTGGAGAACGGCCGCATCCGCGAGATCGGCGACCACCAGCAGCTCATGGACCGGGGCGACCTGTACGCCGAGCTGTACGAACTCCAGTCCCGCGCCTACCGCTGATCCCCTTCAGTCATATATATCCCTTACCAATACGCACGAAGCAGGAGAGAACAATGAACGCGTTCGACGACCCCGACGGCCGGTTCCTGGTGCTGGTGAACGACGAGGGCCAGCACTCGCTGTGGCCGGCCTTCGTGAAGGTGCCCGCCGGGTGGAACGTCGCCCACCCCGAGGACACCCGCGAGGCGTGCCTCGACTACGTCAACAAGAACTGGACCGACATGCGGCCGAAGAGCCTGGTCGAGCGGATGAACGCCAAGGTCGACGCCTGACCGCTCCTCAGACGCGAAAAGGGGGCCCGCCGGACGGCGGGCCCCCTTTCGTGTGCTGTGTCAGTAGATGGTGCGCGAGTCGGCCGTGCGCCGCGCGGCCCGCGACTTGCGCAGGTCACGGGCGATGTTGAGCCGCTTCAGCCACCGGTCGGTGCCGTCGAACCGCGCCGTGAACGCCTTGCGGCCGTGCACCGCGCGGTAGTTGTCCAGGAAGAGCACGTCCCCCGCCTGGAGGACCACGCCGCCGATGCTCGCGTCGATCTCCTTGATGATCGCCTGGAGCGCGGCGGCCGCCTCGGGGTCGTCCTCCGGGGTGTCCATGAAGTACGGGTCCAGCCGCAGGTACGGCTTGTCGGGGTGCCCGAACAGCATGGCGATGGGCTGGGGGTTCTCCTCCAGGCTCATGATCCACTCGTAGCTGCGCTCCAGCAGCTTCCGCGTCTCGGGGTCGGTCTCCCCTCCCCCGGCCCGGTTGTGCGGCAGGTGGGAACGGTCGGCGCGGATGGGGAACCGCTGCTGGCGCATCACCTCGGCCATCTCGGGCTCGATGTGGATGTCGTCGACCGACGCGGCGGTGGTCTCGATGCCCTCGTGGTTGCGCATGCACATCAGGCCGACGTAGTCGGTGCGCAGCGGGTGGAAGGCGTCCTCGGTGTGCCAGGTGAGCAGCTCCTCGCTGCCCGAGCCGAGCTGCTCGTGCTTGTGCGCCTCGATGGGCATCACGTCGTGCATGAGCCGGCCGTCCTGCTGGGTGGCCCACGCGATGGGGTCGCCGAGCAGGCAGGCGCACAGGTAGAAGAAGAACTCCTCCGGCAGCGCGGTCTTGCTGCCGATGCAGTCACGCCAGTGCGGCGGCGTCGGGCCGATGCGCTCGTCGTCGATCGGGTAGCCGCTGACCACGCACAACGCGTCCGGCTCGGTGAGCCGGAAGTGGTTGAGCTGCAGCCGCAGGTCGCGGGGCAGCTCGTGGGCGTACGTGGCGGCGTGCTGGACGAACTCCGGGTCCTCCACCGAGTCGTACTTGGCGATCAGCTCGTCGGTGAGCGTGCGGATCGCCTTGACGTCGGCGTCGGACAGGTTGACCTTATACATGCTTCCCACCCCGTTGGCCGTTGTCCCGCAACGCGCGGGCCAGTGTGTCGAGGCCGGCCGCGAAGCCCTCCGACGGGCCGCCGAAGCCGAGGCGCACCCGCTCCGGATCGCCGAAGCAGACGCCGGGCACCAGCAGCACGCGGTCGCGCCGCGCCAGCTCGTGGCAGAAGTCGGTCGTGTCCTCGATGCCGATGAGACGGGGGAACGTGGTCACCCCGCCGTGCGGCTCGGGAAGGTCGATCAGGTCGTCGTTGGCCTTGGCCCACTGACGCAGCACACCGAGGTTGCGCCGCGCCTGCTCCCGGCGGCCGGCGATCAGGGTCTCGGCGCCGCGGGCGACGTGCCCGGCGAGGAACTCGACCAGCGGCGACAGGTGCAGCGTCATGCGGTCACGCAGGTCGAACGTCGCCCGCAGCAGCTCCGGCGGCGCGATGACCCAGCCGACCCGCAGGCCCGGCAGGCCGTAGCCCTTGGACAGCGTGCCGATCGAGATCGAGTGCGACGGGTAGTCGTGCACCGGGTCGGCCAGCGGCTCGGTGCCGTAGGTCAGCTCGCGGAACGCCTGGTCCCAGATCAGGTACGCCCCGGCGTCGGCGGCGATGCCGACCAGTTCGTCCCGCTGCTCCGCGGTGAGCGACGCCCCCGTCGGGTTGTGCGGGAAGTTCACCACGATCGCCTTGGTGCGGTCGCTCATCTTCTTGCGCAGCAGAGTCAGGTCCGGCACGTACCCGTCGTCCGGGCTGAGCGGCCACGACACCACGTCGCAGCCGAGGCTGCGCGCGATCGAGTAGTGCGTGTGATACGCGGGCTCCACCACGACGATCTCGTCACCCGGTTCGAGCAGGGTGCTCATCATCAGGTAGATGGCCTCGCTCGCCCCGTGGGTGACCATCACCCGCTCCGGATCGCCGTCGCCCCACTGGTCGGCGATGGCCGCCCGCACCTCGTCGCCGCCGAGGGTCGTGCTGTCGCGCAGCACGATCTCGTCGAAGGACTCCAACGGGATCCCGAGCAGTTCCCGCACATCGGCGACCGAGTAGTCCTCCACACCGCTGCTGCCGATGTCGAAGTCCACGTCGAAGTAATAGCGCCGCATCCAGTCTTCGAGCGCAGATGATTCATACCTCATGCGCCGGCTTCCCCTCCCGCCGTGATTTTCATGAGCCAGCACGAGCGCGTTCCCATGTGTGGCTGGCTATACGCATGCCATATCGGGCCGGCACGCTTCACGGCCCGCCTAGGACACTTTTCCGATGGTCCCAGAAAACCCCGGGCGGCAGAAGGGAGAAAGGTTCGCCCCCGAGGTTTTCTCTCTTTCGACGGCTGCGGTGCGCATAGTACGTTTCGTGCTATCGGATGCTGAGCGGTTATGCAAGGGATGACGGATGGACACCACGATACGAGCCGGCGGAACCACGTCGTCGACAGTAAAGCGAATCACCGATGTCGATGGGCTGCGTGGCTTCGCGGTGCTCGGCATCCTCGCGGTCAATATGCTCGATCTGGCCGACCCGGGCCGCATGGAGGGCGCCACCGCGTTCACCGGCCCCCTGGACGCCGGCGTGCGGGCTTTCGTGATCGGCGCCGGGCAGCTCACGTTCCTGACGTTGTTCGCCTTCCTGTTCGGCTACTCCTTCACCTTGCAGAAGGCGGGGGCCGAGGCCGAGAAGTCCAGCGTCGTCCCGCGGACGTTGCGGCGCCTCGCCGCGCTGATCGCCATCGGCGCGGTACACATGGTGTTCCTGTGGCGTGGCGACATCTTGATGTTGTGGGGTCTGCTGGGGCTGGTGCTCCTGGCGCTGAGCGGCCTCAGACCGAAGGCCGCCCTGATCACCTCGATCGTGCTGACGGCCCTGGCGGTGCTGTACCAGGGCTACAACGTGCTCACCGCCGAACCCCCGGAGCCGGTCGGGCCCGAGACGCTCGCCGCGGGCCAGGCCGCGCTGGACGCCACCCGGGGCGGCATCGCGGACTACGTCTCGCTGAACCTCGACTCGTTCTCGCTCGAGGACCTGTACATGTCGCCGCTCCAGGTCCCGCCGATGATCGCCGTGTTCCTCCTCGGCCTCGCCGCGGGCAAGGTCCGCTGGCTGGAGAACGACGCCGTCCTCGACCGCTGGCTCCCCAAGGTCCAGCTCATCGGCCTGGCCGTCGGCATCCCCACCGGCATCGCCCTCGGCTACGCCGAGGCGCAGGGCGGCGACTTCACCACCGTCCCCGGCCTGCTCGGCCAGATCGGCGTCCCGTTCCTCATCGCCGGCATGGCCGCCACCTTGATGCGCATGTCCCGGAGCGGCAACGGCATCCTCCGCACCCTGGCCCCCGCCGGCACCATGTCCCTGACGAACTACATCATGCAGTCCGTCCTGATGTGCCTGATCTTCACCGCCTACGGCCTCTCGCTGGCCGGCCAGGTCTCCCCCCTGGGCCTCCTCGGCATCACGGTCGTCATCTGCGCCGCCCAGGTCGCGTACAGCATCTGGTGGATGCGCCGCTACCGCTACGGCCCCCTGGAGTGGTTGCTGCGTCTGGCCACGTACGGCCGGCCCCCGGCGATGCGCCGCTGAGCCCTGACCCCTCACCGAGAACCGCGTAGCGCGCCCGCGCCACGCGGTTCTCTTGTTGTGCGATGAGAAGTCGCGGCCGCCGACACGATCACTGTACCGGCTAAAGCGGGTTGACCGGTAGCACCCTGGCGGGCTAGCTTGCTTATTGACGCAGTCAGTTCCCGGGTGCGTACCTGGACGGCTACCTGTGCAACTCCGAACAGTGGTGACTCCTCTCGTGGAGGCAGCGTGCGAGAACGGTTAGGAAGCAAATCGGCGATCGTCTCCTTGATCGCTCTGACCCTGGCGGTGTTCGTCTACGTGACGACCGAGTCGCTGCCGATCGGCCTGCTCCCGTTGATCGCGAAGGATCTCGGCACCAGCGCGTCAGCGGTCGGGCTGCTGGTCACCGGGTACGCCCTGATCATCGTGGTGGTGACCCTGCCGCTCACGCGGCTGACCCGCCGGCTGCCCCGGCGGCGGCTGCTGTGCGTCCTGCTCGCCATATTCGTCGTGGCGACCTGCGTGTCGGCGGTGGCCTGGGACTACTGGCTGCTCATGGGTGCCCGGATGGTGACCGCGCTGAGCCAGGCGCTGTTCTGGGCCGTCGTGATGCCGGCCGCCGCCGGCCTGTTCCGGGCCGAGGTGCGCGGCCGGGCGCTGTCGATCCTGTACGCCGGCGCCTCCGCCGCCACACTGGCCGGCATCCCGGCCGGCACGTGGCTCGGCCAGCAGACCAACTGGCGGGTGGCGTTCCTCGCGCTCAGCGGCCTCGGCCTGCTCGTGCTCGTCACGGTGGCCGCCGTGCTTCCCGGCACGCCGCCCGGCCAGGGCGCGGCGGACCGCGGCACCGCACCCGACCGCGGCCGGTACCTGTCGATCGTCGCCACCACTGCGCTGACCGTCACCGGCGCGTTCACGGCGCTCACCTACATCAGCCCGTTCCTGACCGGCGTCAGCGGCTTCGCCGAGTCGTCGGTCGGCCCCCTCCTGCTGGCACGCGGCATCGCGGGCCTGGCCGGCGTCTTCGTGGTCGGCTACCTCATCGACCGTGACGGCTGGCTCACCATGACGGGCCTCGTCGGCCTGCAGGTGCTCGCGCTCGCCGGGCAGTACGCGTTCGGCGCCTGGCAGGTCACGACCGTCATCACGATCTCCCTGTCCGGCTTCACGCTGGCGGGCCTGACCGCCGCCCTCGGAGCACGGGTCCTCATGTACGCGCCGGGCGAGTCGGTCATGGCGAGCGCCGCCACCTCCGCGGCGTTCAACGCGGGCATCACCGCGGGCGCGTTCCTCGGCAGCACGCTGCTGCCCGGCTGGGGCGTCCGCAGCACGGCGCTGTTCGGTGCTTTGATCAGCCTGGTGGCGTTCGCCGTCGTGCTGGCGGAACCGCTCTTCTCCAGCCGGCGGAAGGTCGCGCCCCCGGCCGTCTGCCGCCCCGTGCCCGAGCACGCCAGAGCCTCGTAGACACAACCACTGTAACCCGTTTAGGTGGTAGCCTGATGGATATGCCACTCGACGTGTGCGAGCTTCCACTGGTCGGCGGCCACCCCGCCCTCGATCTGGTCAACACGATCGAACGAGGGGCACCGCCCGACAGCACGCCGCCGCCCCACGACTTCCTGTCGGACCCCTCCGCGTTGCTGCGCTGGTCGGTCGCCGCAGGCCTGATCAGCGACGCGGAGGCCGGCCCGGTGGGCCGGGCCTGGCACGACGACCCCGCGGCGGCACACGCGGCACTGGCCGCGGTGCGGGACATCCGGGAAGGGCTGCACGTCGTGATGGTCGCGACGATCCGGCCCGCCGACGGCGGGGCGGCGGGTGGCCCCGGCGGCGACCCGATCACGGCCGGGGCCGCGCTGGTCGCGCTGCACGAGCGGTGGTCAGGAGCGGCGGCCCGCGCGGCGCTGGTCCTCGACCCAGGCGACCCGCCGCGCGTGCGGCTCACCTACGGCACGGTGCCCGCCATGCTGGTACCCGACCGCGCCGCCGAGGCCGCCCTCGACGTGCTGCGCACCGCCGGCCTGCCCCGGGTACGCCGCTGCCCCGTCCCCGAAGGCGGCTGCGGCTGGCTGTTCCTCGACCAGAGCCGCAACGGCTCCCGCCGCTGGTGCCGCATGGCCGACTGCGGCACCACCGCCAAGGCCCGCCGGCTCACCGAACGCCGCCGCGCCGCGCGCACCGACCCCCGGCGGCCCTGAGTCACGGATCCCCTCATCGGACTGCCGGGCTGTCCCAGCCGGAGACGAACCACCGGACCGCTCCGGTGGCCGGGTCGTACAACCGCCGGTTCAGCGTGCCGATGTTCCCTCCGTAGACGTGGATCCCGACGGTCGGCTCGTCGCCGACGGCCTCGACGGCGTGGACGTCGTCGTCGGTCGTGCAGCACACGGTGACCTGACCGCGTTCCCACACGTGCTCACCGGCCGGCGTCAGGGCTCTGACCGGCTCGGACGCCACGGGCTTGACGTAGCGGAGCTCGCGTTCCGCCCCCGAGTGGATCCCGGCGACACCCCATGTCTCGTGTCCGTGCACGGGAGTGCGTTGACCCACGTTCCAGACCACCGCCGCCAGCGACCAACTGCCGTCGGGTGCGATGTGGAGCGGGTAGGTGACATGGCGCTCGTCCGACGGCCGGGTGAGCTCCGGGGGGAGCCGGTAGCCGCCGGCCAGCAGACCGGACAACCGGGCCGCGACCCGGCTCGTGATCTCGTGCTCGTCCTCGATGCCGCTGACCAGGGACGCCACGTCTTCGATGAAGGTGTCCAAGGTCTCCGCTCTCACCGAGACCATCTCAGCGCACCGCCTTCAGGACGCGGTAGCGCAGGTGGGTCACCGAGCCCGCGACGGGTCTCCCCTCCGGGACCAACTCGGCCCGCTCCCCCGCGAACAGCGGTGTGCCCTCGCCCAGCAGCAGGGGAACCAGGTGGATGCGCACCTCGTCGAGCAGGCCCGCCCTGAGCAACTGCCGGGCGACGTCCGCGCCGAGCACCCAGACGTCCTTGTCTCCCGCGGCCTCCTCGGCACGCCGGGCCGCGGCCTCCAGGCCGTCGAAGGCGAACGTCCCGCCGTTGTCGCCGAGGAGGTCCTCCCTGGTCCGGTGGGTGACCACGAACGTCGGGACGCCGGGCCACGGCGTGCCGCCCCACGGGCCCAGACCGAGGTCGAAGGAACGCCGCCCGACCAGAACGGCTCCGATCGTCCCGTCGGACTCCCGCAGGACGCCGGCGTCGGCCTCGCCGTCCGGGCCCTTCCCCGCGTGCCACTCGTGGAGCCGTTCGCCGCCGTCCCCCATGGGCTCTTCTTCTCTGACGTTCGGCCCGGTCGTGAACCCGTCCAGGGACACCGACACGTCCAGCACGATCCTGCTCATCGCACGCCTCTCCCGCACTCCCTCGGTGCCGCCGCCTCCTGGGCGAACCGCCTGTCCGACAGAGCATGGCTCAATAGACATATGACGTCTAATGCCGATCTTCCGTTAATTTCATCGATATCATCGATGGATGCTCAGTCTGATCCACCTCAAGGTTCTGGCCGTGGTGGCACGGCATGAGTCCGTCACCGAGGCGGCGAAGGAGCTGCACTACTCGCAGTCGTCGGTGAGTCACCACCTGGCCCGCCTGGAAGCGGCCACCGGAGCGAGAATCATCCAGCGCGTCGGCCGTGGCATCCGGCTGACCCCGGAGGGCCGGCTGCTGGCCGTCCGGGCCGCCGAGATCGTGGGACGGGTCGACGCGGCGACCACCGAGCTGGCGGCACAGGTCGGCCTCCAGGCAGGGCGGGTCCGCCTCGCCGCCAACGCGTCGGCACTGAGCACGATCGTGCCCAAGGCAGCCGTCATGCTGGCCCAGGCACACCCGGGACTGGACCTGATCCTGGTCGACCGTCACCCCGTCGAAGCACTGCAGATGCTGCGGCACGGCGAGATCGACATCGCGCTCGTCTTCCAGCACGCCGGCGCCCCGCTCGAAGAGGAAGAGGGATTCCGCCCCGTCCACATCACCGACGACCCCATCTACCTCATCAGCCGGCAAGCCGGCGACACCATCGCCGGCCATCGTCACTCACCCTGGATCGGCGGCTGCGAACGGTGCCGCGACGAACTGACCGCCGTGTGCCGCCAAGCAGGCTTCACCCCGCGCATCGCCTCACTCAGCGACGACATGGTCGTCGTACAAGCCCTCGTCGCCGCCGGCATCGGCGTCACCACCCTGCCAGGACTCGCCCTGCGAGCCCACCGCCACCCCGGCGTCCACGCCACCGAACTCCCCGGCTGCCAACGCCGGCTCCACGCCGTCACCTACGGCGACCCACCCGACCCACCCGCCGTCGCCGCCGTACTGGCCACCCTCACCGAGGCAGCCACCGAACGCCACGCCCAGGTGGATCCGCGGCAGGGTCTTCCGGCGCGCCCATAGTTCAGGTCTTGTTGTCGGTGAACCGCGTGCGTGCGGCCGGCGGGTCCGCTCAGGTGAGGAGTCGCGCGAGCTCGGCCATCTCGGCCGGTGGGTCGGCCACCGGCTGGATGAGCAGTTCGTCGATGCCGGCCTGTTCCAGGGTGGTGACGCGGGCCCGGAGGTCGTCGCGGGTGCCGACCAAGGCCAGGGTGTTCATCAGTGAGGGCAGGATCAGGTCCCGGTCCTCCGGTGCGATGCGTCCGAGATAGTCGGGGTAGAGCTTGGTGTGCCGGTCGGGTGCGGTGGCGGTGGTGCCGCGCCGGTCGAGGAGTCGCCGCACCGCCTCGCGTTCCTCGGGGCCGAGTTGCTCGGCGAAGGCGGGTGCGTCGGCGGCGGTGTCGGCGGCGAAGGCCAGCAGGGACAGGACGAGGTGGCCGGTCGCGTCCCGGGCCGCGTCGCCGTAGGGGTCCTCGTCCTCGCCGAGTATGTGCAGTGCGGTGACCACGTAGGAGTCCGTGCGGGAGCCGGGGTCGCGTGGCGTGTCGTGAGCGGCGTGGCGGCGGGCGTCGTGAAGTGCCTGCCAGGCGGCGGGGTCCAGCAGGCCGAAGGAGATCAGACCGGTGCCGCGGCGGCCGGCGACGGCGGCGGCCTTCGGTCCTAGCGCGGCCACCACGAACTCGATCGGGTCGGCCGTGTTCGCGTGCCCCCCGGTGTGCAGGAACCGGACGTTGCGGACTCGGTCGCCTTCGCGGTACTCGATGGTGCGTCCTGCGCACAGGTTCTGCAGTGCGGCGGTGAAGTTCTCCGTCGTGGCCACTGTGGCCGGCCGCATGCCCAGTGTGCGCCGGGCGGTGTTCCCGGTGCCGACCCCGCAGATGATCCGGCCTGGCGCCAGGGCGTTGAGGCTGGCGAACGCGCTCGCGGCGGCCGGGGCAGAGCGCAGCGCCGGTGAGGTCACGCCGATACCGAGTCTGATTCGGTTGGTGGCCTTCGCACACAGTGCCAGGGCGACGAAGGGGTCGCCGTGGACCATCGGGGTGTCGTTGAGCCAGAAGCTGTGCAGGCCCAACTCCTCGGCCTGTACGGCGAGGTCCTCCACACCGGGGTGTGCGGCGACCACGACACCTGCACGCATCAAAACCTCCACGCCGCAAAGAACCGAACGTACTCAGCCTGACACCAGACGGTGGATCGAGCACGTAGAGGTCGCTTGGACCTGCTTCCCGCCGCCCGTCGGACCTACCTCATCGGCGCCGCGTCGGCGGGACGGTGTACGGCGAATCCCGGTGCCGTTCTACGGCGAAGCACCCGGTGGACGTTCCTGGGCACCGCACTAGGCAGGGGCGCGGTTCACCAGCACGCGGGCGAGGACGGCCGTGGTGGCGCCGGCCAGGACGACGGAGAGCAGGCCGGCGCGCAGGCTGATGTGGTCGGCGACCAGGCCGACGAGGGGTGGGGACAGCAGGGAGCCTCCGCGTAGGAGCCAACTGACGATGGTCAGGCCGGTGCCGGCGGGGAGGCCGGGGAGTTCGTCGGCGGCGTGCATGGCGGCCGGCACGAGGGTGGCGACGCCCAGGCCGGCCAGGGCGAAGCCGGCCAGGGTGGTCCCCACGAAAGGCAGCGCGAGCGCGGCGCCCATGCCGGCGGCGGCCAGGATGCCACCGGCGCGGGCCACGGTGCGTTGGCCGAAGCGGTCCACGACGCGGTCGCCGGTGAGGCGGCCGGCGGTCATGGCGCACTGGAAGGCCACGAACGCCAGGCCGGCGGTGGCGGCGTCGGCACGCAGGTCGCCGCTGAGATAGATGGCACCCCAGGACGCGCCGGCGTCCTCGACCAGGGCTCCGCACGCCGCGAGCACACCGAGCGCGGCGAGCATCCGTACGGTCACGCCGACGAACACCCGCCGGCCCGGCCGGCGGGTGGAGAGGGCGGCCGGATGGGCGGCATCGGTTCCGGGGAGGCGTTCGGAGCCGTCCGGGCCGGGCAGCAGGAACCGGTACGCGACCAGGGCGACGACGCTGAACAGCGCCGCCGAGACGCTCAGATGGACCGTGAGGGGCACGCGGAGCCCGGCGGCGGCCGAGCCCATCAGGCCGCCCAGGACCGCACCGACACTCCACACCCCGTGCAGGGAGTTGAGGATCGACCGGCCGTAGAGGCGCTGCACCCGCAGACCGTGCGCGTTCTGCGCGACATCGATGACGGCGTCGAGGGCCCCCACGACGAACAGCACGGCGGCGAACGCGACCCAGTTCGGCGCGAAGGGCACGGTCAGCGTCGCGGCGGCGAGCAGCACGATCCCGAGCGCCGCCACGCGTGACGAACGGAACCGGCGGATCGCCCCCGCCGCCAGCAACCCCGCCAGCAACGCCCCGAGCGGCAGCGCGGCCAGCGCGGTCCCGAGGACGGCGTTGCTCAGCCCGAGCTCGGCCTTGATCTGCGGGTACCGGGGAACGACGTTGGCGAACAGCGCCCCGTTGGTGAGGAACACCGCCGCGACGGCGGCGCGTGCCAGACGTACCTGGCGAACGGGCGTGCTTGAGGAGACGAAGGTGGCAGGGGACATCGACTTTCCGATCACAGCCGCGTCGGCGGGACGTGGTACGGCGAACCCGGCGCCGTCCCACCGTGAGCGACCGGCATCCCCGCCGAGCTTAGCGGTTTGCGGCGAATACCCCTTTCACCCTGTTTCGACGGTCCTCTCACGCCTGAGGTGTCAAGCGGATGACCGGCAGCTCTCTGTCGGTCTTCTCCTGGTAGGACGCGAAGCGGGGAGCGGCCGAGGTGATCTGCCGCCAGGCCTGTTCACGTTCGGGCCCGTGCAGTTGCTCGGCGGTCACCGCGACGGTGCGGCCCTCGACGTCGATCCGGATCTTGTCCGGGTTGGCCGCGAGGTTGAGGTACCAGGCCGGGTTGCCCGGCGCTCCGGCGGCCGAGGCCACGATCAGGTAGCTGCCGTCCGGGCCGGGAAACCAGCCGACCGGCGTGGTGCGTTCCGCGCCGCTCTTGCGTCCGACGGTGGTCAGGACCAGGGCGTTGAAGCCCATGACGGCCCCCTTGCGGCGGATCCGCCGGGCCATCAGCCGGTTCATCCAGCGAAGCATCGCCCCGGACGGCTGCCGGGCACCACGGGTACCGGCGGGTGTGTCAAAACTCATTCGAGTCCTCCGAGATCAGCAGGTCGGTCACGCGGGATCGTGGACCGTCCGCCGCACCTTGACCTCGCGGTCATGGCCGAACGGCAGCCCTTCGAGGTTGAAGCTCCACGACACCGTGGGAGTGATGCGCATGCAGGGGGCGGACCCGAACCGGCCCTCGCGCTCGACCAGCTCGGCCTCGCCGTAGACGCGCAGGTACCGCGGCGCCCACGGCTCGGCGGACACCAGGTCGTCGACGACCAGCGCGACCTTGGTGTTGCCGCTCCGCACGTTGCGTGACCTGCGGGTCCTGGCCGGGTCGATGCCGCCCACGTACAGATGCGTCCCGTCGAACTCGAACCCCACCGGCACCACGTCCGGCTGACCGTCACCGGCGACGGTGGCGATGCGGGCCAGACGCTGGGAACGCAGGTAGGCGATCTCTTCGTCGCTGAAGGACATCTCCGGGCCTCTCCTCGATGGCGGCTGTTAGTTAATGAGACATACTGTACGCGGCATTAACTATATGCCATCTGTACCATGAATGTCGTGACCAGGACGAAACCCACGACCACCACGACGCCACCCCCGGAAGGGCAGGCATGCGCCGGCCCGTGCGCCGGCATGAACGACACCGAGATGGACATCCCCACCGCCCTGGTCCGGCTCACCGCCCTGGTACAAGGCGTCTACGCCCGCGCCTCAGAACGCCACGGCCTGACCCCCGTCCAGGCCAGACTCCTGTGCGTCCTGCTGTCCGGCCCCCGCGGCATGGCCGATCTGGCCCAATGCTTCGGCGTGGAGAAAGCCGCACTCACCGGCCTGATGGACCGCGCCGAACGCCGCGGCCTCGCCCAGCGCTCAAGCGTCCCAGGCGACCGCCGCGCCCTCCAGGTAACCCTCACCGAAGCCGGCCACCAGGCCGCGACCGCCTTCCACACCGAGGTGAACGCCGAACTCACCCACCTCACGTCGTCCCTCACCGAAGACGACCGCGAACACCTCCGCACCACAATGGCCGAGATCATCACCAAATGCGGAACAGCCCCCACCCCAGCCCGCCACTGACCCAGCCCCAGACCTGCGCAACAGGGTGAGGCCGCGAGCACGACGACCGCGATGACCAGCCCCAGCACGTCTACGGCCAGGCCTCGTTCGCGGCCCGGCACCTTCTTGGCGACGTCCCGGCCGGTCGTTTCGGCGGGAAACCCGGCCGCGACGTGGAGGCTTTGGGTGTCCAGCACGACCAGGCTCGGGTCGGCTAATCGCTTCTTCTGCTCGCGCAGATGCCAGCGCGACAGGTCGTGGATCGTCTTGTCGGTGCCGTCGTCGCGCCATTTGGCGAAGTAGTAGTACGTCGCGCCCTTGGGCGGCGGGTCATGGGGAAGATAGTCCCATTGGACGCCGGTTCGTCCCTGGTAGCGGATCGCGTTGACGATCTCCCGCAGCGCATAGTTGCCTTCGTGGCCGCTGACCGAGGGGTGCGCGGCCGTTCCATGCCGCGAGGACCGGTTCGATCAACGCCCACTGAGCGTCGGTTAAGTAGCTCGGGTACGGCTGGCGCTCAGTCACCGCGCCGTCCCAGCACAACTGGACCCGCAGACTGGCGGTAACACCACGAATCCACACGATCACATAACGACATCACGGATGGAGGCTCACGTAGGCACTCTCAGGGACTCGAGGGCGGCTAGGACGAGGTTGAGGCCGAAAATGAACTCCTCCGCCGGGTCGAAGCCGGCAGCGACGAGCACCGCGGCGGACTCGTTGAGGTAGGGGAACTCGTCAGGAGGAAGCTGGGGCAGGAAGACATCCTCGGCCATGTCCGCGAACTCATCGGTGGTGTCGAACGGCAGGCCGGCTTCCTGCAGGGCGAAACCGTAGACGTAGCTGTCGAGCAACCAGTTGGCGTGCGTCGCCATCAAGACCGGGAAGCCGGCCCTCCGCAGACAGGCGGTGACCGCTTCGCGGTGGCGGAGGTTCGCGGGCCCCGGCGATGTCCGCGACTCCATCAGGCCGATCGCCCACGGGTGGCGTACGAGAACCTGTCGGGCGGATACCGCCCGACGTCGCATCGCTGACTGCCAGTCGGTCGCTTCGGGCGGGAGCTCGATCTCCTCGAACACGACGTCGATCATGGCGTCCAGCAACTCCTCCTTGCTCGCCACGTAGTAGTAGAGCGACATCGCGCCCGCGCCGAGCGCGCGAGCCAGCCGGCGCATGCTCAGCTCGCCGACCCCCTCGCGGTCGGCGAGCCGGACCGCTTCGACCACCACCCGCTGCTTGCTCAGCCCCGCATCTGACGCGACCTGCCGTCGTTCCCTCGCAGACAACGGGTCTCCTCGCTCCCTCGAACGGCTTGACAATCGTCCAGCGTACGGTCATGGTACAGCGTACGATCGTAGTACAGCGTACGACGTACGATGTACGAACCAGCGACAGTCGTAGCTCGGACGTGAAGAGGCTTCTGTGGGAATCGAACAGCGATCGAGTGCCGGAGCACGCCTGGTGCCGGGGGCGAGTCCGGCCGGGGCGACGACGATGCGGGCCGCCGACCAGCACCGCTACGGCCTGCCCTCAGCGCTCGAGTCGTCCGAGGTCCGGGCTACCGCTGCCCGGTCGAGGCGATGTGCTCGTCCAGGTGGGCGCGGCCTCGGTACATCTCTGCCGCCACTCCGGCGGAGGGACCGCTCCTCTCGAAAGAAGAACCGATGACCATCCGAACGAAAACCCCGAACCTGCTCGACAACCCGCCGGTCCCCGTGCAGGCCAAGCTCGCCGCCGCGTGGACCAGCTTCATGTTCCTCTACATCTACGTCGACTACTTCCACCTCCACAAGCCCGGCGTCATCGACAACCTCCGCGCCGGCGTCGTCTTTGAGTTCGACATCAGCCCGACGTTGTTGACCATGATGCTCGCGTCCGTGGCGATCCCGGCCCTGATGGTGATGCTCTCCATGACGCTGCCCGCCCGGGTGAACCGCGCCACGAACCTCGTTGTTGCATCGCTCTACATCCCCTACTCGGCGGTCAACGCGGCAGGGGAGTCCTGGGACTGGGCCTTCTTCTACGGCCTTTCCATCGGAGTCGAGGTGCTGCTCCTGGCCTTCATCCTGCGCTCCGCCTGGACCTGGCCTCGAACCCCCGCCGTCCCAGCCGGTCCCGCGACGACCGGCCTTCGACAGGACCTCCGACAGTAGGTATCCGTGTAAAGCCCTACGGCGTGAAGCCCGCCGCGCCCGTAGGCCGAACGGCGGCTGACCGACCAGCAGACCTCATCCAACCACCCGCAACGACGAAAGGGGCATCAGCTCGCTTAACGCACGCTGAGGGCGGATGGTGCGCAAATCCTCAGCCACCTTGCCCAGGTCGCGACGCGCGAACTGGTTGACCGCCACGGCATCGGGGGCGGCGGCGAGCGCCACCGTCTCGGCCGCCTCGGCGTCCCCCGCCGCAGCGTGCGCCCGTGCCAGGCAGGCGCCGAACCATGCGCGGTCTCGCCGGTAGGACTGGGGCAGTCTCGTCAGGCCAAGATCGAGGAACGCGACGGCGCGGGCGGCGCCGCCAAGCGTCAGCTCGGCCATTCCACGCTGCATGTCGAACCATCCGTCGTCGTAGAAGTACATCCACGGCGGCTCGTCCTCGGGACGCCGCGCGGCGGCCCGGATCAGTTCCTCGGCTTCCTCCAGAAGACGTCGTGAGGGCTCGGCAGCAGCCAGATTTCAGGCTCCACAACCGCCCCCGCCGCTCGGCACGCATGGTCTCGGGCATCGTCTCGGTCGCCTGGTTGTGGGACAGCGGCCATCTGCCGGTCTGGTGGCGGCGCGGTGTCGCGGTCTGGCGAGCGCGCAGGTGGCGCCGGGCCGCCCGCCGGTGCTGACGCAGAGGTGCGGCTCGGTGGACGCTCAGGCATCGCGCCACACGGCCGGTCGCCGCCATGGTGTCGGCATGTCGTCGGTGAGAGCACGTAGGCTCCCTGAAGCATGAAGGTGTTGATTTCGGTCGACATGGAAGGTGTCTCGGGGATCGTGCATCCCAGTGAGACGAATCCGGATCGATACGACTACGAACGCGGCCGGGCCTTGATGACGGCCGAGGCGAACGCTGTGATCGCGGGCGTCCTGGACGCCGAGCCCACCGCCACGGTCTGGGTCGCCGACGCGCACGGGCCGTTCCGCAACATCCTGCCGGAGTCGCTGGACCGGCGGGCCCACCTGGTGCGAGGCAAGCCACGTCCCCTGGGCATGCTCGGCGGCCTCGACGAGCACACCGACGCCGTTCTGCTGGTCGGCTACCACGCCCGCGCCGGCGGCGGCCCCGCCGTGCTGGCGCACACCATGAGCGACAGCATCCTCGACGTCCGTGTCGCCGGGCGCTCCATGGGTGAGATCGGCCTCAACACCGCCATGGCCGGCCACCTGGGCGTACCGGTCGTCCTGCTCAGCGGCGACGACACCGCCTGCGCCGAACTTCGCGACCTGGTCCCCTCGGCCACCACCGTCGAGGTCAAACAAGCCCTCGGCCAGGCCACCGCCGTCACCCTCCACCCCGAGGAAGCCCGAGACCGACTCCACCAGGCGTCCGCCGAGGCCGTCAAGCGGCGCACCCAGGTCCCGCCTCTGATCATCACCGGACCCGTCGACGTCCAAGTCGATCTTTACAGCCCGGTCACGGTCGATCTGGCCACTCTCGTGCCGGGAGTATCACGAGCCGAAGGTGCCCGCACGGTCGCCTTCACCGCCGCCGACATCGCCGAGGCGTACCGCCTCGTCCTGCTCCTCGTACAGCTCGCCACCATCAAGCCCGGTTGAACCGCCCCGCCGGCAAGTCTTCCCGTTCCGACAGATCGCCCTTCCCGAGGCACCGATTCCGGCGATCGACAGGCGACGACGCCGGGACGGCTCTTGTATCCCCTCGTCCTCGGATCGCGCTGGCCACCGCGCCGGAGCCCTCACGAAACGACAGGTAACGAGCACGATCGGCCCTGGGCTCCGGGGCGAAGCCCACGCGGCGTGTTTCGCGGTGGAGCCTGTCGCGCCGGTGGGGCCTGTCGCGCGGTGGGTAGTCGCGCGGGGTTGGGTGGGTGGTGACGATGGAGTGGGGAAACTCAAATGGGTGGGCAACGACCACAGCAGCCGAAGTGGGGGTTGCGGGGGTCGAAGGGGGCGGAGCCCCCTGGGAGAACACAGCCCGACCCGGAAGGCGCCCCAGGCGCCTGGAGGCGAGGACCAAGGGGTGGACGCCGCAGGCGACCTCTCCGCGTTGCCGGTTGGCGGCCGTGACGAGGCGCCGGGTTCGCCGTACCACGTCCCGCCGACGCGGCGCCGGGAGAGGACGACCGTACAGGTGAGGGAGGAGGGCGGCGTCCCGCATGCCCGCACCGGGGCGACGCGGCACATGTCCACGCGCCGGGGCGGCTGATGCCGCCCCGGCAGGGGATGCCGCCCCGGCGGGGATGCCGCCCCGGCAGGGGGTACGTCAGGGCTGGTCGTCTGCCTTGGTGAGGCAGTGGGTGATCAGGGTCTTGAGGGTTTCTATGTAGCGGGTGGCTATCTGGGTGATGGTTTCGGTGGTGTGGAGGGCGGTGCTGTGGTTCCACTCGAAGACCAGGCTGCCTTCGCCGGACTGGGAGGCTTCGATCTGGAGCATGTGGGCTCTGGACTGGTCGCCGGAGAGGGTGGGGCCGCAGAGGTCGCCGGGGAGTTCGTCGGCGAGGAGGCCTACGGAGTCGTCTTCCACGGCGTCGAAGCCGCCCAGGTAGTTGTAGCTGACCACGGGGACGGGGAGGGTGCGGAAGGTGCTGATCCGGGGGTCGGCGGGGTCGGACAGGTAACGGAGGGCGCCGTAGCCCACGCCGCGGGTGGGGACGGTGCGGAGGTGGTCGCGGACGGTGGTGATCAGGTGGGCGGGGTCGGCCGCCGTGGTCAGGGAGACGGGGTAGACCGAGGTGAACCAGCCGACGGTGCGGGTCAGGTCGAGGTCGCCGGCGATGTCCTCGCGGCCGTGGTTCTCCAGGTCGAGGGTCACCTTGTCGTGGCCTGACCATTCGGCGAGGGTACGCGCGAAGGCCGCGAGGAGGAGTTCCACGGTCTGGGTGCCGTAGGCGCGGTTGGCGCGGGTGAGCAGGGCCGAGGTGGACCCGGGGTCGAGCTCGACCTCGACGACGTCGGTGGTGGCCTCGGTGTTGCCGCCGCCGGGGACGTCGACCGGCAGGGTGAAGCCGGTGTCGAGCTGTTCGGTCCAGTACGGGAGTTCCGCCTTGACCTGGGGAGACTCGGCGTACTCGGTGAGCGCCTCGCCCCACCGCTGGAACGAGGTGGTCTTGGGTGCCAGGGCACCCTCGGCCGTGCCGGTGGCGGCGATGGCCTGGTACGCCAGGTCCAGGTCCTCCAGCAGGACGTTCCACGACACCATGTCCATGACCAGGTGGTGCGCGACGATGCCGAGCCAGGCGGGTTCGTCGCCCCGGTCGAAGTACACGGCCTGGACGACGGGGCCCTCGGCGAGGCTGAGGGAGGTCTGGGCGGCGGTCATCCGCTCGCTGACCAGGTCCTCCAGCCGCGCACGGTCGAGGCCGGCGGCGTCGTAGACCGAGTACACCGCGGCGTCCTCGTGCGGGGCGTTGTGCTGCGACCAGACCCCGCTCTCGGGGTCGCGGGTGAAGCGCATCCGCAGGGCATCGTGGTGGTCCAGCAGGGTGGCGAACGTCGCCTCCAGGGCACGCGAGTCGGTGCCGGGGGCGAGCTCGAACAGGCCGGACCAGTTCCAGTGGTCCCGTTCGGCGATGTCGTGCCCGGCCCACCAGTGCTGGATCGGGGTGAGCGGCACCGGCCCGGAGACCTGTCCCTGCTCGGCCTCGACCGCGGACGCGCCGCGTTCCACCACGGGAGCGAGCTCGCCGATGGTCTGGTGGGTGAAGATGTCGGCGACCTTCAGCTTCAGCCCGGCGGCCTTGGCCTTGGCCACGATCTGCAGGCTGAGGATGGAGTCGCCGCCCATCTCGAAGAAGTTGTCGGTGAGGCCGATCCGCTCGAGGCCGAGCACCTGCGCCCAGACCTCGGCGAGCGCCACCTCGACCTCGGTGACCGGCGGGACGTACTCGGCGGCCTGCTCCAGCGTCCAGTCGGGTTCGGGCAGCGCCCGGCGGTCGACCTTGCCGTTGGGGGTGACCGGGATGGCGGCGATCGGCATGACGAGCGCGGGCACCATGTACTCGGGCAGCTTGCGCCGCATGTACCCGAGCACGTCGGCCTCGCCGTCGCCCTCCTCGTACACCACGTAGCCGACGAGGCGCTTGCCGGACGCGCCGTCCTCGCGGGCGACGACCACCGAGTCGCGCACCCTCGGGTGGCCATTCAGCGCGGCCTCGACCTCGGCGAGCTCGATGCGGAACCCGCGGATCTTGACCTGGTCGTCCACGCGGCCGAGGAACTCCAGCATGCCGTCGGCCCGCCAGCGCACCCGGTCGCCGGTGCGGTACAGCCGGTCGCCCGGCACCCCGGACACGACGTCCGCGACGAACCGCTCGGCGGTGAGGTCGGGCCGCCCGACGTAGCCGCGGGCCACGCCGGCGCCGCCGACGAACAGCTCGCCCGCCACGCCGACCGGTACGACGTTCATCCATTCGTCGAGCACGTAGACCCGGCGCCCGGACAGCGGGCCGCCGATGGACACGACGCCCTCGCCGTCCGGCAGGCCCACGTTGATGTCGTACATCGTGCAGGCGATGGTGGTCTCGGTCGGGCCGTACGCGTTGATGATCTTCAGGTCGGGCAGCAGCGACTTGACCTTGCGGCAGTGGGCCACCGACAGCGCGTCGCCGCCGCACAGCACCATCCGCAGGCCGGACAGCACCTCGGGGGCCGTCTCCGCGACCTGGTGGAACAGGCCCGAGGTGACCACCGAGACGGTGACCTTGTTCTCCCACAGGATGCCGACCAGGTCGAGCCGGGCCATCTGGTCCGCCGAGGCGATGGCCAGCGTCGCGCCGTTCACCAGGGCGCCCCAGATCTCGAACGTCGAGGCGTCGAAGGAGATCGGCACGATGTGGGACAGCACGTCGTCCGGCTGGACCACCACGATCGGGTCGCGGCAGATCCGCGCCACGGCTTCGTGGGTGACCTCGACGCCCTTCGGCAGGCCGGAGGACCCGGAGGTGTACATCGCGTACAGCAGGTCGTCCGGCTCGGCGAACCACCGGGCCGTCGCGGTGTCGGCGTCACCCTCCTGGACGTCGCCGAGGGTCAGCACGCGGCGCACCGCGTCCGTCAGTCCCTCGGGCCAGCCCACGTTGGTGATGACGGTGCCGATGCCCGAGTTGCTCACCATGTAGGAGAGACGGGAGTCCGGCTGCGACGGGTCGAGCGGCACGTAGACCGCGCCGGCCTGCGTGACGCCCATCATGGCGACGATGTACTCGATGCCGCGCTCGAAGTGCAGGCCGACCTTGTCCAGCGCGCCGACGCCGCTGCGGCGCAGCATGCCGGCGACCTCACCGGCCCTGCGGTCCAGCTCCGCGTAGGTGATCTCCCGGCCCGCGGACACCACCGCGACCTTGTCCGGGTAGAGCCGGACCTGCTCCTGGAACATTTCCGGCAGCGTCGCCCGCGGCACCTTCGCGGTCGCGGTCTCGTTCCACGCCACCAGCATCCGCCGCTGCTCGTCCCTGGACTGCAGAGGCACGTCCCGCACGAGGATCTCGGGGTTCTCCGCGACCACCGACAACACCCGCAGGTACTGGTCGAACAGCCGCACGATGGTGGCCTTGTCGAACGCCGAGGTGGAGAACTCCACCGCGAACGCGAGCTGCTCCTCCATGTCCACCGAGAACATCAGCGGGTAGCGGCCCTGCTCGAACATCAGCAGCGCGTCGAAGCCCTCGGCGTCCGCGGCCGACATGTCCTGCTGTCCCTCGATCTCCGAGCCCTCCACGGGGAGGTTCTGGAACGCGAGGATGCTGTCGAACAGCGAAGCCCCGCGCGGGATCGGCGAGTACCGCTGGATGTCGAGCAGCGGGCTGTACTCGAACCGCTGCACCGCGAGCTGGTTGTCCTGCAGGCGGCGCAGCCACTCGATGAACGGCACGTCCCCCGGGACGTTCGCGCGCAGCGGCAGCGTGTTGATGAACAGGCCGACGATGGACTCCATGCCGGACAGCTCGGCGGGCCGCCCGGACACGGTGAGGCCGAACATCACGTCCGGCTCGCCGCTGTAGCGGGACAGCAGCAGCGCCCACCCGGCCTGCACCACGGTGCCGACGGTGACCCGGGCGCGCCGGGCCAGCCGCTCCAGCGCGGCGGTGGTCTCGGCGGACAGGTCCACGATGTGGTAGTCCGTGCCCCAGTGCTCGGCGACCTGGCGGTCCACCGGCAGCGGCGTCGGCGCCTCGAACCCGGCGAGGTACTCCCGCCAGAACCGCTCGGCCTCGGCCGGGTCGCGGTCACGCAGCCAGGCGATGAAGTCCCGGTACGGCCGCACGTCGGGCAGCGCCGCCGGCTCGCCCTGGCGCAGCGCCTCGTACGCCTGCGACACCTCGTCCATGACGATGGACACGCTCCAGCCGTCCATGACGACGTGGTGGAACGTCCACACCATCCAGTACCGCTCGCCGCCGAGGTCCATCACGTAGACCCGCATCAGCGGCGCCGCGGTGACGTCGAACCCGCGGTCGCGGTCGGCGCGCAGCAGGTCCTCGAGGCGCCGCTGGTGCACGTCCGCGTCGTCGCTGTCGCTCCAGTCGAGCAGCTCGAACGGCACGGGCATCGCGGGGTGCACGACCTGCAGCGGCTCGGCGACGCCCTCCCAGACGAACCGGGTGCGAAGCACGGCGTGCCGCTCGACCACGGTGTCCCAGGCCCTGCGCATCGCGTCGGCGTCCATGCGCACGCCGCTGTACTCGCGCAGCTCCTGCGCCCAGTACACACCGGAGGCGTCCTCGGGGGCCTCCAGGGTGTGGAACAGCATGCCCTGCTGCACCGGGGTGAGCGGGTACATGTCGGAGATCGGCGCGGAGCCCGCGGCCACGGCGTCCAGCTCGTCCTGGCCGAGCCCGGCGAGCGGGAAGTCCGACGGGGTGTAGCCCCCGGCGCCCGGCGCCAGGCAGTGCTCGACCAGGCGCTCCACGGCCTCGACGTACCGGTCGGCGAGCCGCTGCACGGTCTCGGTGTGGTGCAGGTGGCCGGAGTAGTGCCAGTCGAACGCCACGCGGCCGTCGGCGGCGTCCACGACCTCGACGTGCAGGACGTGCGTGCGGAGCTGCCCCTCGGCGGTGGACGGCCCGGCCAGCGCGCCGGGCAGCTCGCGGGCGACGACGCCGGCGGGCTCGTGGCGGGCGGCGCGGGTGAACAGCACCTGCCGGTCGCCGGTGACGATCCGCCACGGGGCGGCGGCGCGCACCTGCTCCTTGACGGTCTTCAGCACGGCGCCCGGGTCGCCCGCGGACGCCCGCACCGGGAAGACCGACGGGAACCAGCCGACCGTGCGGGACAGGTCGATGCCGTCCGCCGCGGTGTCCCTGCCGTCGCCGGCGACGTCCACCGTGACCCCGGGGGCCCCGGTCCACGTGCCGAGCGCCTGCACCAGGGCGGCGACGAGCAGGTCGTCGTCGCGGGTCCGGTACGCCTGGTTGGCGCGGGTGCGCAGCGCGACGGCGACCTCGGCGTCCAGCCAGACGCGGACCGTGCGGGCCGAGTCCTCGGTGTTGGCCCCGGTGGAGTCCACCGGTACCGCGAACCCGGTGCTGACCTGGTCCGGGCCCTGCGGCTCCGGCAGGCTCCGCAGGTGCTCGGCCCACTGCTTGACCGAGGTGGTCTTGGCCGGCAGCGCGCCCTCGGCGGTGCCGACGGCGAGGATGCCCTGGTAAGCCCGGTCGAGGTCCTGGAGCAGCAGCCCCCACGAGGTCGCGTCGGCCACCAGGCGGTGCACCGTGACGCCGAGCCACGCGGGCTGGTCGCCCCGGTCGAAGCAGGCCACCCGCAGCAGCGGGCCTCCGGTCAGGCTGAGCGACCGCTGCAGGCGCGTCATCGTGGTGGTGACGAGGTCCTCAAGCGCGGCGCGGTCCAGCCCGGCGGCGTCCACCAGGGTGAACACCTCGGCGGGCTCGTCGGCGGCGTTGTGCTGCGTCCACTCCCCGAGCGCGGTGTCGTAGGCGAGCCGCAGGCGCAGGCCGTCGTGGTGCGCGACCACCGCCTCAAGGGCCCGGCCCACGAGGCGCGGGTCGGTGCCGGGGGTGAGCTCCAGCACGCCGGAGCGGTTCCAGTGGTCGCGCCCGGCGATCACCTGTGCGGCGAACCAGCGCTGCGCCGGGGTGAGCGGGACGGGCCCGGTGACGGTGCCCTGCTCGGCCAGCACGGCGGCCGGGGCGTCGCGCACGGCGGCGGCCAGCTCGCCGATGGTCTGGTGGGCGAAGACGTCGGCGACCTCCAGTTGGAGGCCGGCGGCGCGGGCGCGGGCGACGATCTGGAGGCTGAGGATGGAGTCGCCGCCGAGCTCGAAGAAGTTGTCGAGCGCGCCGACCCGCTCCACGCCGAGCACCTCGGACCAGATGGCGGCCAGGGCACGCTCGGCCTCGGTGCGCGGCGGCACGTACTCGACGATCGTGCCCACCAGGGCCGCGTCCGGCTCGGGCAGGGCCCGGCGGTCGATCTTGCCGTTGGCGGTCAGGGAGAAGGACTCCACGATCATGAAGACCGCGGGGACCATGTACTCCGGCAGCCTGCCGCGGACGAAGCTCCGCAGGTCGGCGACCTCAAGCTGCATGCCGGTCCTGGGGACGGCGTAGCCGATGAGGCGTTTGCCGAGGGTGGGTTCGTCGCGGGCGACCACCACGGCGTGCTGGACACCGGGATGCTCGGCCAGCACGTTCTCGATCTCGCCCGGCTCGATACGGAACCCGCGGATCTTCACCTGGTCGTCGGTACGCCCCAGGTACTCAAGGTTCCCGTCGGCGCGCCAGCGGGCCCGGTCACCGGTGCGGTACAACCGCTCCCCCGGACGGCCACTGACATGATCGGCGACGAACCGGGTCGAGGTGAGGTCCGCCCGGCCCAGGTAGCCGCGCGCCAGACCGGCACCGGCGACGTACATCTCGCCGGGCACACCGATCGGCGCCGGACGCAACCGCTCGTCCAGGACATACACCGCCAGATCCTCGATCGGCACACCGATCGGCGAACCACGCCAGGAACCCTGCACCACACTGTCGTCCACCACCAGGTACGACACATGCACCGTGGTCTCGGTGATGCCGTACATGTTGACCAGCGCCACGTCCGGATGCCGCTCACGCCAAGGAGCAAGGCGCGCCACCTCCAGCGCCTCACCACCGAAGATCACATACCGCAGCGCCAGGTCGGGGATGTCCTGCCGCTCGGCGTCGGCCGCGGTGAGCTGGTAGAACGCCGAAGGCGTCTGGTCCAGCACCGTCACCCGCTCATCGGCGAGCAACTGCAGCATCGCGGCCGGGGAACGGGAGGTCTCGAACGACACCACCACGACCTTGCCGCCCCACAGCAGCGCACCCCACAACTCCCACACCGAGAAGTCGAACGCCGCCGAGTGGAACATCGTCCACACATCATCGGGCCCGAACGAGAACCACTTCTGCGTGGAGGTCAACAGCCGGATCACGTTCGCGTGCTCGATCATCACCCCCTTGGGACGCCCCGTGGACCCCGAGGTGTAGATCACATACGCCACGTCCCGCCCCGACACCGCCACCCCCGGCGAAGACGAGGCGTACGAGGCGGACTGCTCCAGCAGTTCCTCGTTGACCGTGGTGACCGGCTCGGCGTCCTCCAGCATGAAGGTCACCCGGTCGGCCGGGTAGTCCGGCGGGATGGGCAGGTACCCGGCGCCGGACTTGACGACGCCGAGCAGCGCGACCACCAGGTCCACGGTGCGCGGCAGGGTGACCGCCACCAGACGGCCCGGCGCCGCGCCCCGCTCCACCAGCAGGTGCGCCAGGCGGTTGGCCCGCGCGTCCAGCTCCGCGTACGTCAACGGGCCACCGTCACCGCTGACGGCCACCGCCGACGGCGTCTCACGCACCCGGCGCTCGAAGACCGACACGATGGACTGGTCCGTGCCGGCGGGCTCGGGCACCGCGACCGGCGCGGTCAGCGTCGCGTGTTCCACCGGGTCGAGCACGTCCACGGCGTCGGGCAGCACGGCCGGGTCGGCGGCGACCTCGCCGAGCACCCGCTCCAGGTGCCCGAGCACCCGCTCCACCGTGGCCGCGTCCAGCACAGCGGTGGAGAACGCGATCTCCACACCGAGACGGTCCTCCAGGTCCACCATCACCGTCATCGGGTAGTGGCCCTGCTCGACGTTCTCCACCGGGGCCAGCAGGCCGCCCTCCTCGCCGGAGGGGTCGGTGCCCTCGTCGAAGGCCTCCTCGGGGTAGTTGCCGAACACGAGGATGCTGTCGAACAACGCGGTGCCGCGCGGCACGGCGCTGTACCGCTGGATGTCCACCAGCGGGGTGAACTCGTACCGCCGCAGGCCCACCTGGTTGTCCTGGAGCCGCTGCAGCCACTCGATGAACGGCACGTCACCCGGCACGTCCACCCGCATGGGCAGGGTGTTGATGAACAGGCCGACGATCGACTCCATGCCGGACAGCTCGGCCGGGCGGCCGGAGACCGTGAGGCCGAACGTCACGTCGCGGTCGCCGCTGTAGCGGGACAGCAGCAGTGCCCACGCGGCCTGCACCACGGTGCCGAGGGTGACCCGCGCCCGGCGGGACACGTCCACGAGGGCGGCGGTGACCTCCGGCGTGAGGTCGATCTTGCGGCGGTCCTGCGCCCAGTGCTCGCCGGCCTGCCGGTCGAGCGGCAGCGCGGTCGGGGCCTCGAACCCGGCGAGGTACTCCCGCCAGAACCGCTCCACCTCGGTGGCGTCGCGGCCCTGGAGCCAGGCGATGAAGTCCCGGTACGGCCGCACCGCGGGCAGGTCCGCCCGCTCGCCGCGGCGCAGGCCCTCATACACCAGGGACAGCTCGTCCATGACGATGGGCAGGCTCCACCCGTCGCACACGCCCTGGTACAGCGCCCAGATCAGCCAGTACCGGCCGTCTCCCCGGTCCACCAGGTACACCCGCATGAGCGGCGGGCGGGCCAGGTCGAAGCCGCGGTCGCGGTCCACCTGGAGCAGCCGCTCCAGCCGGGCCTCGCGTCCCGCGTCGTCGTCGTCCAGGCCGGACCAGTCGAGGAACTCGAACGGCGCCCGCAGGCCCTCGTGCACCACCTGCACCGGCTCGGCGACACCCTGCCAGACGAACCCGGTGCGCAGCGCGTCGTGCCGCTCCACCACGATGTCCCAGGCCTGGCGCATGATCTCCGGGTCCACCCGGTGCCCGCCGAGCTCGTACACGCCCTGCGCCCAGTAGACGCCCGCGCCGTCGGCGGGGGCTTCGAGGACGTGGAAGAGCATGCCCTGCTGCACGGGGGCCAGCGGGTAGACGTCGCCGATGCGGGCCATCTCGCCCTGGCCGGCGGAGGTGCCGGCGGCGAGCAGGTCCACGGAGGCCTGGTCGAGCCGGGCGAGCGGGAAGTCGGACGGGGTGTAGCCGCCAGCGCGCGGGGACAGGCAGTGCTCGACCAGCTCGCGCAGCGCCTGGAGGTACCCCTGGGCGACGCGCTCGATGGTCTCGGCGTGGTGCAGGTTGGCGCTGTAGTACCACTCGAAGACCATGCGGCCCTCGGCGGACTGCGACACCTCGATCTGCAGCACGTGGGAGCGGGTCTGCTCGTCGCCCTCGGTCGGGCCGGACAGGTCGCCGGACAGCTCGCGGGCGAGCAGGCCCACCGCGTCGTCCCCTGCGACGTCGGCGCCGCCGGTGTAGTTGAACAGCACCTGCGGGCCGGCGAGGCCGCGCAGCCGCCGCAGGGCCGCCGCGTCGCCGTCCCCTGGCTCGGTGAGGTGGCGCAGCGCGCCGTAGCCGACGCCGCGGCGCGGAGTGGCGCGCAGCTGCTCCTTGACGGACTTCAGCACGCCCACCGGGTCGTTCAGATCGGTGCCGGACAACGCCACCGGGAAGATCGAGGTGAACCAGCCGACCGTGCGGGACAGGTCCACCCCGTCCGCGACGGCCTCGCGGCCGTGGCTCTCCAGGTCGATGGTGACGGCGTTCGTGCCGGCCCAGCGGCCGAGGGCCTGGAGCAGGCCGGCGAGCAGCACGTCGTTGATCTGCGTGCGGTACGCCTTGTGCACCCGGGTGAGCAGCGCGGACGTCGTCTCGGCGTCCAGCTCGACCTGGACCGTGCGGCCCGAGGACTCGCTGTTGACGCCGGTGCCTTCCATGGGCACCTGGAAGCCGGAGTCGAGCTGGTCCATCCAGTAGTCCAGCTCGCCCCGCACGTCCTCGGAGGCGGCGAACGCCTGGAGCTGCTCGGCCCACTGGCGGAACGAGGTCGTCTTCGGCGCGAGCGCGCCGTCCGGCGTGCCGCCGCGGGCCAGCACCTCGTACATCTGGTGCAGGTCCTCCAGCAGGATGTTCCACGACACCCCGTCCATCACCAGGTGGTGGACGGTGACACCCAGCCAGGACGGCTCGTCGCCGCGGTCGAAGTACGCGACCCGCAGCAGTGGCCCCTCGGCGAGGCTCAGCGACCGCTGGAACAGGCTCATCCAGTCGGTGACCAGGTCTTCGAGGCGCCGCGTCGCGAGCCCGGCGGCCTCGATCACCGAGAAGATGTCGGCGGTCTCGTCGGCGGCGTTGTGCTGCGTCCAGGTGTTGTCGTCGGCGTCGTAGGCGAACCGGATCCGCAGCGCGTCGTGGTGCGCCACGAGGGCGCTGACCGCGCGGGACAGCACGGCCGGGTCCACGCCGGGGGCCAGCTCGAAGACGCCGGACCAGTTCCAGTGGTCGCGGTCGGCGATGTCCTGCCGGGTGAACCAGTGCTGGATCGGGGTGAGCGGCACCGGCCCGGTGACCGTGCCCTGTTCCGCCAGCATCACGGCGGGCGCCTGACGGACGGCGGCGGCCAGGGCCCCGATGCTCTGGCGGGCGAACACGTCCGCGACGTCGAGCTGGAGGCCGGCCGCGCGGGCCCGCGCCACAATCTGCAGGCTGAGGATCGAGTCGCCGCCGAGCTCGAAGAAGTTGTCCTGCACGCCGACGCGCTCCACACCGAGCACCTGCGACCAGATGCCGGCCAGGATCAGCTCCGGCTCGGTGCGCGGCGGCACGTACTCGACCCCCGCGATCACGGTGGCGACGTCCGGCTCGGGCAGCGCGCGGCGGTCCACCTTGCCGTTCGCGGTGAGCGGGAACGCGTCCACGGCCATCAGCACGGCCGGGACCATGTACTCGGGCAGCCGGGCCCGCAGGAAGGCCCGCAGCTCGGCGACGTCGGCCGTGGCGCCAGGCTCGGCGACGACGTACCCGATGAGGCGCTTGCCGTTCGGGCCGTCGTCCCTGGCCACGACCGCGGCCTCCTGCACGGAGGGGTGCTCGGCCAGCACGTTCTCGATCTCACCGGGCTCGATGCGGAAGCCACGGATCTTGACCTGCTCGTCGGTACGGCCCAGGAACTCCAGCATCCCGTCGGCCCGCCACCGCACCCGGTCACCGGTGCGGTACAGCCGCTCCCCCGGGATGCCGCTGAGGTGGTCCGCGACGAACCGCTCGGACGTCAGGCCGGCCCGGCCGACGTACCCGCGGGCCACGCCGACCCCGCCGATCAGCAGCTCGCCGGCCACCCCGGCGGGCACCACCTTGAGCCAGGGGTCGGTCACGTAGACCCGCACCCCGGCCAGCGGACGGCCCACCGGCACCATCAGCCCGGCGGCGTCCACCTTCACCGCACCGGCCTCCGGGACCAGCGGCATGAGCAGCGAGTCGATGGCGGCCTCGGTGACGCCGTAGACGTTCGCGGGGATCGCGGACGGCGCCACGTCGCCGACCGCCGACACCAGCGCCTCATGACGCCAGATGTCGGTACCGGAGATCACCAGGCGCAGTTTCTCCAGCCCGCCCGACTCACGGCAGTACCCGGCCAGCTCGCGCAGCAGCGATCCGGGGACGATCTCCGCGATCTCCACCTCGTGCCCGGCCAGCACCTGGTGCAGCTCCGCCACCGACACGAAGTCGCTCTGCGGGGTGAACACCACCGCCTTGCCGAAGCACACCGCCCTGACGATGTCGCCGACGGACACGTCGAACCCGGCGCCGGCCATCGACAACATCGACCCGGGGCCGCCGAGCCGGTCGAACACCTCGCCCCACCCGGCGACGTAGCCGCTGAGCCCGCGGTGCGAGATCCCGACCCCCTTCGGACGCCCGGTGGAGCCCGAGGTGAAGCACACGTACGCGAGCCTGTTCGGCGAGACCGGGATCTCGACGGGGACGGCGTCCGGCGGTGGCGCGCCGACGCGGTCCACCATCAGCACGGCGCCGTCGAACGCGGGCAGTTCGCCGGTCAGCCCGGTGTGGCTCACCAGCACCCGGGCGCCGCACTCCTCCAGCATGAACGCGAGGCGGTCCACCGGCTGGCCCACGTTCAGCGGCACGTACACGCCACCGGCCCTGAGCACCGCCATGAACGCCACCACCAGGTCGACGCCGCGGCCCAGCAGCACACCGACGGGCACCTCGGCCGTGACGCCGGAGGCGCGCAGCCACCCGGCGAGCGCCTCGGCGCGGGCGTCCAGCTCGGCGAACGTCAGCCGCGCCTCGCCGCACGCCACCGCGACCGCGTCAGGCGTGCGCCGCGCCCAGCTCCGCACCAGCTCGTGCGCCGGCACGAGCGCCTCGTCGGCGACCGGCACCGAGCGCGCCCACTGGGCGACCAGCGCCTCCCGTTCGCCGGGGAGCACGATGTCGATGTCGCGCACCAGCACCGAGGGGTCGGCCGAGACGGTGCCGAGCACCTGGGCGAAGCGGTCGAGCAGCCGGTCGATCGTGGCGCCGTCGAACGCGGCCGTGGAGAACTCGACCTCCATCTCCAGGCGGGTGCGCAGGTCCACCGCGAACGTCAGCGGGTAGTTGCCCTGCTCGAACGACTCGATGGACGCGAACGCGTCGCCGTCGTCCTCGCCGGCGGCCGCCTCGGCGTTGTCGGAGACCGCCTCCTCCGGGTAGTTGCCGAAGACCATGATGCTGTTGAACAGCGACGAGCCGCGCGGCACCGCCGAGTACCGCTGGATGTCGGACAGCGGGGTGTACTCGTAGCGCTGCACCTCGACCTGGTTGTCCTGGAGCCGCTGCAGCCACTCGGCGAACGGCACGTCGTCGGGCACGTCCATGCGCATGGGCAGGGTGTTGATGAACAGGCCGACGATCGACTCCATGCCGGCCAGCTCGGCGGGGCGGCCCGACACGGTGAGGCCGAACATCACGTCGGACTCGCCGCTGAAGCGCGACAACATGAGCCCCCACGCGGCCTGCACCACCGTGCCGAGGGTCACCCGGGCGCGGCGGGACAGCTCGACCAGCCCGGACGTCACCTCGACGGGCAGTTCCACGCGCCGCTTGTCCTGGGCCCAGTGGTCGGCGGCCTGCCGGTCCACCGGCAGCGGGGTCGGCGCCTCGAAGCCGGCGAGGTAGCGGCGCCAGAACTCCTCGGCCTCGCCGGGCCGCCGGTCCTGGAGCCATTCGATGAAGTCCCGGTACGGCCGCACCGCGGGCAGGTCCGCCCGCTCGCCGCCGCGCAGGCCCTCGTAGACGAGGAACACCTCGTCCATGACGAGAGGCAGGCTCCACCCGTCGCAGATGCCCTGGTACAGCGCCCAGATCATCCAGTAGCGCTCGGCGCCGCGGTCGATCAGGTAGACGCGGGTCAGCGGCGGCCGGGCGAGGTCGAAGCCGCGCTCGCGGTCGGCCTGGAGCAGCTCCTCCAGGCGGGCCCGCTGCTCGGCCTCGTCGGTGGTGTCCGACCAGTCGAGCGCCTCGAACGGCACGCCGACGCCGTCGTGCACCACCTGCACCGGCTCGGGCACCCCCTGCCAGACGAACCCGGTGCGCAGCGCGTCGTGCCGCTCCAGCACGGTGTCCCACGCCCGCCGCAGCACGGCGGGGTCCACCCGGTGCCCGGCCAGCTCGTAGAGGCCCTGCGCCCAGTAGACGCCGACGCCGTCGTCGGAGCCCTCCAGGACGTGGAAGAGCATGCCCTGCTGCACGGGGGCCAGCGGGTAGACGTCGCCGACGCGCACGACCTGCCCGGTGAGCGCGTGCTCGGCGGAGGTGCCGGCGGCGAGCATGTCCACCGCGGCCTGGTCGAGCCGCGCCAGCGGGAAGTCCGACGGGGTGTAGCCGCCGGCCTCCGGGGACAGGCAGTGCTCGACCAGCTCGCGCAGCGCGTCGGCGTACGCCTGGGCGACGCGTTCGATGGTCGTGGTGTCGTGCAGGTTGGCGCTGTAGTACCACTCGAAGGCCATGCGGCCCTCGGGGGTCTGGAACGCCTCGATCTGCAGCACGTGCGACCGGGACTGCTCCTCGCCCTCGGTGGGGCCGCAGAGGTCGCCGGACAGCTCGCGGGCGAGCAGGCCCACGGACTCGTCGCCCGCGACGTCGGCGCCGCCGGTGTAGTTGAACAGCACCCGCGGGCCGGGCAGGCCGCGCAGCCGCCGCAGGGTCCCGGCGAAGGACGGGTCGGTGCCCGCGTCGGCGTCGGTGAGGTAACGCAGCGCGCCGTAGCCGACGCCGCGGCGCGGGGTGCGGCGCAGTTGCTCCTTCACGGACTTCAGCACGCCGCCGAGGTCGTCGAGGTCCGGGCTGGACAGGGCGACCGGGAAGATCGAGGTGAACCAGCCGACGGTGCGGGACAGGTCCACGCCGTCGGCGATCGCCTCACGTCCGTGGCTCTCCAGGTCGATGGCCACCGCGTCGCTCCCGGCCCACCGGCCGAGTGCCCGCAGCAGGCCGGCGAGCAGCACGTCGTTGATCTGCGTGCGGTACGCCTTGTGCACCCGGGTGAGCAGCGCGGACGTCGTCCCGGCGTCCAGTTCCACGCGGACCGTGCGGCCCGACTCCTCGCTGTTGACCCCGGAGCCCTCCACGGGCACCTGGGCCGCGGACTCGAGCTGCTCCAGCCAGTAGCCCGCCTCGGCACGCACGCCCGGGGAGGCCGCGAAGTCCCGCAGCTCCTCCGCCCACTGCTGGAACGAGGTGGTCTTCGGCCCGAGCGCGTCCTGCGGGCGCCCGCCGCGGGCCAGCACCTCGTACACCCGGTGCAGGTCCTCCAGCAGGATGTTCCACGAAACGCCGTCCATCACCAGGTGGTGCGCGGTGATCCCGAGCCGGCCCGGCTCGCCGCCGCGCTCGAACAGCGCGACCCGCAGCAGCGGCCCGTCGGCCAGGGAGAGCGACCGCTGGAGCGCCGTCATGCGCGTGGTGACCAGCTCGTCCAGGTCGTCCCGCGCCAGCCCGGCGGCGTCCACGACGTGGAACACCTCGGCGGGCTCGGCGGCGGCGTTGTGCTGGGTCCACTCGTCGAGCGTGGCGTCGTAGGCGAAGCGGACGCGCAGCGCGTCGTGGTGCGCGACGAGGGCGTCCACGGCGCGGGCCAGCAGGCCCGCGTCGGTGCCGGGGGCCAGCTCGAACATGCCGGACCAGTTCCAGTGGTCGCGGTCGGCGATGTCCTGCCGGGTGAACCAGTGCTGGATCGGGGTGAGCGGGACGGGCCCGGTCACGGTCCCCTGCTCGGCCAGCACGACCGCGGGGGCCTCGCGCACGGCGGCGGCCAGCGCCTCGATGCTCTGCCGCGCGAACACGTCGGCCACGTCGAGCTGGAGGCCCGCCACGCGGGCCCGCGCCACGATCTGCAGGCTCAGGATGGAGTCGCCGCCGAGCTCGAAGAAGTTGTCCTGCACGCCGACCCGCTCGACGCCGAGCACCTGCGACCAGATGCCGGCGAGGACGGTCTCGGCGTGGGTGCGCGGCGGCACGTACTCCACCGCGGCGGCCACCGCGGCGACGTCCGGCTCGGGCAGCGCCCGCCGGTCCACCTTGCCGTTGGCGGTGAGGGTGAACGCCTCGACCACCATGAGGACCGCCGGCACCATGTACTCCGGCAGGCGGGCCCGCAGGAACACGCGCAGTTCGGCGACGTCCACCGCGGCGCCGGACTCGGGCACGACGTAGCCGACCAGGCGCTTGCCGTTCGGGCCGTCGTCCCTGGCCACGACCGCGGCCTCCTGCACGGAGGGGTGCTCGGCCAGCACGTTCTCGATCTCACCGGGCTCGATGCGGAACCCGCGGATCTTGACCTGCTCGTCGGTACGGCCCAGGAACTCCAGCATGCCGTCCGCCCGCCACCGCACCCGGTCACCGGTGCGGTACAGCCGCTGCCCGGGGATGCCGCTGAGGTGGTCGGCGACGAACCGCTCGGCGGTGAGCCTGGCCCGGCCGACGTACCCGCGGGCCACGCCGACACCGCCGACCATCAGCTCGCCGGCCACCCCGGCGGGCACCACCTTGAGCCAGGGGTCGACCACGTAGACCCGCACCCCGGCCAGCGGGCGCCCGACCGGCACCATCGAACCCGCGGGGTCCACCTCCGCGGCCCCCGGGAGCAGCGCGGGCAGCTTGCCGGACACCAGCGGCATGAGCAGCGAGTCGATCGCGGCCTCGGTGACGCCGTAGACGTTCGCCGGGATCGCGGTCGGCGCGACGTCGCCGACGGCGCTCACCAGCGCCTCGTACCGCCAGATGTCGGTACCGGAGATCACCAGCCGGAGCCTTTCGAGCCCGGCCGACTCGCGGCAGTACCCGGCCAGCTCACGCAGCAGCGAACCGGGGACGATCTCCGCGATCTCCACCTCGTGCTCGGCCAGCACCCGGTGCAGCTCGGGCACCGACACGAAGTCGCTCTGCGGGGTGAACACCACCGCCTTGCCGAAGCACACCGCCCGCACGATGTCGCCGACGGACACGTCGAACCCGGCACCGGCCATCGACAACATCGACCCCGGGCCGCCGAACCCGCCGAACACCTCGCCCCACCCGGCGACGTACCCGGCCAGACCGCGGTGCGTGACCCCCACGCCCTTGGGCCGGCCGGTCGAGCCGGAGGTGAACGCCATGTACGCCAGCCCGTCCAGGTCGGCCTCGGCCTCCACCGGGCCGCCGTCGGCCGGCGCCTCCTCGTCGAGGCGGTCGGCCATCAGCACCGGGCCGTCGAACGGCGGCAGGTCCCCGGCCAGCCCGGTGCCGCTGACCAGCACCCGGGCGCCGCACTCCTCCAGCATGAACGCCAGGCGGTCCACCGGCTGACCCACGTTCAGCGGCACGTACACGCCACCGGCCCTGAGCACCGCCATGAACGCCACCACCAGGTCCACGCCGCGGCCCAGCACCACGCCGACGGGCACCTCGGAGGTGACGCCGGAGGCGCGCAGCCACCGGGCGAGGGCCTCGGCGCGGGCGTCCAGCTCGGCGAACGTCAGGCGGTCGTCCCCGCACGCCACGGCGAGCTCACCGGGGACGCGCCGGGCCTGGCGGCGCACCAGTTCGTGCGCGGGCACCAGCGCCTCGTCGGCGAGCGCGACCGTGCGGGACCACGGGCCGGTGAGGCGCTCACGCTCGCCGGGCAGCACGATGTCGATGTCACGGGGCAGCACGGTGGCGTCGGCGGCCACCAGGCGGAGCGCGGCGGCGAAGCGGTCGAGCAGCCGGTCGACGGTCGTGCCGTCGAAGGCGGCGGTGGAGAACTCGACCTCCAGCGACAGCCGGTCGACGAGGTCCACCGCGAAGGTCAGGGGGTAGTTGCCCTGCTCCAGCGACTCGGTCGGCAGGAACCCGGGGTCGTCGGCCGGTGCGGTGTCCAGGTCGGCCGGCAGCTCCTCCTGCGGGTAGTTGCCGAACACCATGATGCTGTTGAACAGCGACGAACCCCGGGGCACCTCGGAGTACCGCTGGATGTCCACCAGCGGGGTGTACTCGTAGCGCTGCACCGCGACCTGGTTGTCCTGGAGGCGGCGCAGCCAGTCGATGAACGGCACGTCCGCCGGGACGTCCACCCGCATGGGCAGCGTGTTGATGAACAGGCCGACGATCGACTCCATGCCGGCCAGCTCGGCGGGACGGCCCGACACGGTGAGGCCGAACATGACGTCACGCTCGCCGCTGTGGCGGGACAGCAGCAGCGCCCAGACGGCCTGCACGACGGTGCCGAGGGTGACGCGGGCGCGGCGGGACAGCTCGGTGAGCGCCGCCGTCTCGTCCTGCGACAACACCACCTGACGTTTGTCCTGCGCCCAGTGGTCGGTGGCCTGCCGGTCCACCGGCAGCGGCGTCGGGGCCTCGAACCCGGCGAGGTACTCCCGCCAGAAGCGCTCCACCTCGGCGGTGTCGCCGCGGCGCAGCCACTCGATGAAGTCGCGGTACGGCCGCACCGCGGGCAGCGCGGCCGGGGTGCCCTGGCGCAGGCCCTCGTAGACCTGCGAGACGTCCTCCATGACGACGGGCAGGCTCCACCCGTCGCAGATGCCCTGGTACAGCGCCCAGATCATCCAGTACCGGTCGTCGCCGCGGTCGATGAGGTAGACCCGCATGAGCGGCGGGCGGGCCAGGTCGAAGCCCTGCTCCCGGTCGCGGTGCAGCAGGCCCTCCAGCAGGGTCTGCCGCTGGCGGTCGTCCGTGGCGGCGGACCAGTCGATGAACTCGAACGGCACGCGCAGGCCCTCGTGCACGACCTGCACCGGCTCCGGCACGCCCTGCCAGACGAACCCGGTGCGCAGCGCGGTGTGCCGCTCCAGCACGGTGTCCCAGGCCTGACGCATGACCTCCGGGTCCACCCGGTGGCCGCCGACCTCGTAGATGCCCTGCGCCCAGTAGACGCCGGCGCCGCCGGCGGGGGCTTCCAGGACGTGGAAGAGCATGCCCTGCTGCACGGGGGCCAGCCGGTAGACGTCCGCGACGCGGGCGGAGCCGGCCGACGCGGTGAGCAGGTCCACCGCGGCCTGGTCCAGGGTGGCCAGGGGGAAGTCCGACGGGGTGTGGCCGCCGGCCTCGGGCGACAGGCAGTGCTCGATCAGCTCGCGCAGCGCTTCGACGTGCTCGCGTGCCACCCGCTCGACGGTCACGGCGTCGTGCAGCTCAGGGCTGTAGTACCACTCGAAGGCCATGCGGCCCTCGGCGGTCTGGAACGCCTCGATCTGCAGCAGGTGGGAGCCGGTCTCGCCGGTGGGCCCGGCCAGCTCGGCGGGCAGCTCGCGGGCCACCAGGCCGACGGACTCGTCCCCGGCGACGTCGGCGCCGCCGATGTAGTTGAACAGCACCTGCGGGCCCGCGAGGCTCCGCAGCCGCCGCAGCGCGGCCGCGTCCCCCGGCTCGGGCTCGGTGAGGTGGCGCAGGGCGCCGTAGCCGACGCCGCGGCGCGGGGTGGCGCGCAGTTGCTCCTTGACGGACTTCAGCACGCCGGCCGGGTCGGACAGGTCGGCGCTGGAGAGGGCCACCGGGAAGATCGAGGTGAACCAGCCGACGGTGCGGGACAGGTCCACGCCATCGGTGACCGCCTCGCGGCCGTGGCTCTCCAGGTCGATGGTCACGCGGCGCGTGCCGGCCCAGCGGCCGAGGGCCTGGAGCAGGCCGGCGAGCAGCACGTCGTTGATCTGCGTGCGGTACGCCTTGTGCACCCGGGTGAGCAGCGCGGAGGTGGCCTCGGCGTCCAGCTCCATGCGGACGATCCGGACGGAGTCCCCGTCGAACGTCCCGGCCCGGTCCACGGGGACCTCGAAGCCGGAGTCGAGCTGCTCAAGCCAGTAGCCGAGCTCGTCGCGGGCGTCCCGCGACGCGGCGAACGTCCGCAGCTCACCGGCCCACTGCTGGTACGACGTGGTCTTCGGGGCGAGCGCGCCCTTGGCGGAGCCCTGGGTGCGGATCGCCCGGTAGGCGAGGTCCAGGTCCTCGAGCAGGATGTTCCAGGAGACGCCGTCCATCGCCAGGTGGTGGACGGTGATCCCGAGCCAGCCCGGCTGGTCGCCGCGCTCGAAGTACGCGGCCCGCAGCAGCGGGCCGTCCGCCAGGCTCAGCGACCCCTGCAGGGTGGTCATGCGCTCGGTGACCAGCGTCTCCAGGCGCTCCTGGCTCAGGTCCGCCGCGTCCACGACCGTGAACAGCTCGGCGGTCTCCTCGGCGGCGTTCTCCTGCACCCAGGCGCCCTGCTCGGCGTCGTGGGTGAAGCGGAGGCGCAGCGCGTCGTGGTGCGCCACCACCGTGTCGAGCGCACGGCCGAGCGCCGCCGCGTCCACGCCGGGGGCCAGCTCGAACACGCCTGACCAGTTCCAGTGGTCGCGGTCGGCGACGTCCTGGCGGGTGAACCAGTGCTGGATCGGCGTGAGCTCCACCGGCCCGGTCACGGTCCCCTGCTCGGCCAGCACCACGGCGGGCACCTGACGGACGGCGGCGGCCAGGGCCCCGATGCTCTGGCGCGCGAACACGTCCGCGACGTCGAGCTGGAGGCCGGCCGCGCGGGCCCGCGCCACGATCTGCAGGCTCAGGATGGAGTCGCCACCGAGCTCGAAGAAGTTGTCCTGCACGCCGACCCGCTCGACCCCGAGCACCTGCGACCAGATGCCGGCCAGGACCAGCTCGGCCTCGGTGCGCGGCGGCACGTACTCGACGCCGGCGACGACGGTGGCGACGTCCGGCTCGGGCAGCGCGCGGCGGTCCACCTTGCCGTTGGCGGTGAGCGTGAAGCCCTCCACCACCATCAGGACGGCGGGGACCATGTACTCGGGCAGCCGGGCCCGCAGGAAGACCCGCAGCTCGGACACCTCGATCGTGGTGCCGGGTTCGGCCACCACGTAGCCGACCAGCCGCTTGCCGTTCGGGCCGTCGTCGCGGGCGACGACCGCCGCCTCCTGGACGTCCGGGTGCTCGGCCAGGACGTTCTCGATCTCACCGGGCTCGATGCGGAACCCGCGGATCTTGACCTGCTCGTCCGTGCGGCCGAGGAACTCCAGCATGCCGTCGGCCCGCCACCGCACGCGGTCACCGGTGCGGTACAGCCGCTCGCCGGGCACCCCGCCGAGGTGGTCGGCGATGAACCGCTCCGACGTCAGACCGGCCCGCCCGACGTACCCGCGGGCCAGGCCCACGCCGCCGATCAGCAGCTCGCCCGTCACCCCCACCGGGACGACGTTCAGCCACTCGTCCACGACGTAGACCCGCACCCCCGCGAGGGGCCGCCCGACCGGCACCATCAGCCCGGAGGAGTCCACGGCCACCGCGCCCGGCGGCGGCTCGGGCTGCTCGCCGGTGAGCAGCGGCATGAGCAGCGAGTCGATGGCCGCCTCGGTCACGCCGTACACGTTCGCCGGGATGCCGACCGGCGCGACGTCCGCCACGCTGGACAGCAGGGCCTCGTACCGCCAGATGTCGGTGCCCGAGATCACCAGGCGCAGGTGCTTGAGCCCGCCGGCGTCGCGGCAGTACCCGGCCAGCTCACGCAGCAGCGAACCGGGGACGATCTCGGCGATCTCCACCTGGTGCTCCTCCAGCACCTGGTGCAGGTCGGCCACCGACACGAAGTCGCTCTGCGGGGTGAACACGACCGCGCGGCCGAAGCACACCGCCCGCACGATGTCGCCCACCGACACGTCGAACCCGGCGCCGGCCATGGACAGCATGACTCCGGCGCCGCCGAGCCGGTCGAACACCTCGCCCCAGCCGGCGACGTACCCGGCGAGGCCCCGGTGCGACACGGCGACCCCCTTGGGGCGGCCGGTGGAGCCGGAGGTGAACGCCACGTACGCCAGGCCGTCCAGCGACGCGCGGGCACCCACGACGTGCCCTTCGAGCACTCCGCCGGCATGATTGCCGTTGACGCCGGTGCTCGCGACCCGCTGGGTGAAGTCGTAGTCGTTGAGGCGGTCGATCATCAGGACCGGCCCGCCGAACGCCGGCAGGCTCCCGGCCAGACCGGTGCCGCTGACCAGCACCCGGGCGCCGCAGTCCTCCAGCATGAACGCGAGGCGGTCCACCGGCTGGCCCACGTTCAGCGGCACGTACACGCCGCCGGTCTTGAGCACCGCCATGAACGCGACCACCAGGTCCACGCCGCGGCCCAGCACCACGCCCACCGGCACCTCGGGGCCGGCGCCGGACTCGCGCAGCCACGCGGCGAGCACCTCGGCGCGGGCGTCCAGCTCGGCGAAGGTGAGGCGGGTGGTGCCGCTGACGACCGCGATCTCGTCGGGGATGCGGCGGGCCCACTCCTCGACCAGCTCGTGCACCGGCACCAGGGCCCTGCCGTCCAGCACGTCGTCCACGACGGGCAGGCCGGAGCGTGACCAGTGCTCCACGAGCATCTCGCGCTCGCCGGGCAGGGTCAGCTCGACCTCGCGCACCGGCATCGAGGCGTCGGCCGCGACCGCGCCGAGCACCCCGGCGAAACGGTCGAGCAGCCGGTCCACCGACGTCCCGTCGAAGGCGGCGGTGGAGAACTCGACCTCCAGCGACAGCCGCTCGGCGAGGTCCACCGCGAAGGTCAGGGGGTAGTTGCCCTGCTCCAGGGAGTCCATCGGCATGAAGGCCGGCTCGCCGGGGGCGTCGCCGGCGCCCTGCGGCAGCTCCTCCTGCGGGTAGTTGCCGAAGACCATGATGCTGTGGAACAGCGACGAGCCGCGGGGCATCGCCGAGTACCGCTGGATGTCCACCAACGGCGTGTACTCGTACCGCTGCACCGCGACCTGGTTGTCCTGAAGGCGCGGCAGCCACTCGGCGAACGACAGCTCGGCGGGCACCTCGACCCGCATGGGCAGGGTGTTGATGAACAGGCCGACGATGGACTCCATGCCGGCCAGCTCGGCGGGGCGTCCCGACACGGTGAGGCCGAACATCACGTCGCGCTCGCCGCTGTAGCGGGACAGCATGAGCGCCCACGCGGCCTGCACGACGGTGCCGAGGGTGACGCGGGCGCGGCGCGACAGCTCGACCAGCGCGGCGGACACCTCTTCCGACAGCTCGACGCGACGGCGGTCCTGCGCCCAGTGGTCGGTGGCCTGGCGGTCCACCGGCAGCGGCGTCGGGGCCTCGAACCCGGCGAGGTACTCCCGCCAGAAGCCCTCACCCGCGCCGAGATCCTGCTCGGCCAGCCAGGCGATGAAGTCGCGGTACGGCCGCACGGCGGGCAGCGGGGCGCGGCGGTCCCGCCGCAGGCCCTCGTAGACCTGCGAGACCTCCTCCATGACGACGGGCAGACTCCACCCGTCGCACAGGCCCTGGTACAGCGCCCAGATCATCCAGTAGCGCTCGGCGCCGCGGTCGATCAGGTAGACGCGGGTCAGCGGCGGCCGGGCGAGGTCGAAGCCGCGCTCGCGGTCGGCCTGGAGCAGCTCCTCCAGGCGGGCCCGCTGCTCGGCCTCGTCGGTGGTGTCCGACCAGTCGAGCGCCTCGAACGGCACGCCGACGCCGTCGTGCACCACCTGCACCGGCTCGGGCACCCCCTGCCAGACGAACCCGGTGCGCAGCGCGTCGTGCCGCTCCAGCATGGTGTCCCAGGCCTGGCGCAGCTTGTCCGGGTCCACGCGGTGGCCGCCGAGCTCGTACAGCCCCTGCGCCCAGTAGACCCCGGCGCCCCCTGTGGGGGCCTCCAGGACGTGGAAGAGCATGCCCTGCTGCACGGGGGCCAGCGGGTAGACGTCGCCGACGCGGGCCGGGCCGGCCGACGCGGCGAGCAGGTCCACCGCGGTCTGGTCGAGCTTGGCGAGCGGGAAGTCGGACGGGGTGTAGCCGCCCGCCTCGGGCGACAGGCAGTGCTCGACCAGCACGCGCAGGGCCCGCACGTAGTCCTGGGCGACGCGCTCGACGGTCTCGGTGTGGTGCAGGTTGGCGCTGTAGTGCCACTCGAAGGCCATGCGGCCCTCGGGGGTCTGGAACGCCTCGATCTGCAGGGCGTGCGAGCGGGACTGCTCCTGGCCCTCGGACGGGCCGGCCAGCTCGCCGGGCAGCTCGCGGGCGATCAGGCCGCCCGGTCCTTCCCCGCCGGCGTCGGCGCCGCCGAGGTAGTTGAACAGCACCTGCGGGGCGGGGAGGGCGCGAAGCCGCCGCACCGCCGGGTCCGCGTCGTCGTCGTCGGTGAGATAGCGCAGCACGCCGTACCCCACGCCGCGACGGGGGGTGCGGCGCAGGTGCTCCTTGACGGACTTCAGCACGCCGGCCGGGTCGTCCAGGTCCTGGCCGGACAGCGCCACCGGGAAGATCGAGGTCAGCCAGCCGACCGTGCGGGACAGGTCGATCCGGTCGTTGATCGCCTCGCGGCCGTGGCTCTCCAGGTCGATGGCCACCGCGCCGGTGCGCGCCCAGCGGCCGAGCGCCTGGAGCAGCGCGGCGAGCAGCAGGTCGTTGATCTGGGTGCGGTACGCCTTGTGCGCCCGGGTGAGCAGCGCGGACGTGGCCTCGGCGTCCAGCTCGACGCGGACCGAACGGCCCGACGCCTCGCTGTTGATGCCGTTGCCGTCCAGCGGCAGGCGGAAGCCGGTGTCGAGCTGCTCCAGCCAGTAGCCGGTCTCGCCGCGCGCGTCGTCCGAGGCGGCGAAGGTGCGCAGCTCGCCGGCCCACTGCTGGAAGGACGTGGTCTTCTGGCCGAGCGCGCCCTTGACCGGGGCGCCGTCGAGGATGGCGTGGTAGGCCTTGTCGAGGTCCTCCAGCAGGATGGTCCACGACACGCCGTCCATCACCAGGTGGTGCGCGGTGACGCCGAGCCAGCCCGGCTCGCCGCCGCGCTCGAAGTACGCCACGCGCAGCAGCGGGCCGTCGGCGAGGCTGAGCGAGCGCTGGAGCGCCGTCATGCGCGTGGTGACCAGCTCTTCGAGCGCGTCCCGCTCCAGGCCGACGGCGTCGACGACCGAGAAGACCTCGGACGGCTCGTCGGCGGCGTTGTGCTGCACCCAGGCGTTCTGGCCGGCGTCGTAGGCGAAACGCAGCCGCAGGGCGTCGTGGTGGGCGACGACGGCGTCCACCGCGCGGGCCAGCGCGCCGGCGTCCACGCCGGAGGCGAGCTGGAACATGCCGGACCAGTTCCAGTGGTCGCGGTCGGCGATGTCCTGCCGGGTGAACCACTGCTGGATCGGGGTGAGCGGCACCGGGCCGGAGACCGTGCCCTGCTCGGCCAGCACGGCGGCCGGGGCCTCACGCACGGCCAGCGCCAGCTCGGCCACGCTCTGGCGGGCGAAGACGTCGGCGACGTTGAGCCGCAGGCCGGCCGCGCGGGCGCGGGAGACGATCTGGAGGCTGAGGATGGAGTCGCCGCCGAGCTCGAAGAAGTTGTCCTGCGCGCCGACGCGCTCCACGCCGAGCACCTGCGACCAGATGCCGGCCAGCGTGATCTCCGCCTCGGTGCGCGGCGGCACGTACTCCACGCCGGCGACGACGGTGGCGACGTCCGGCTCGGGCAGCGCGCGGCGGTCCACCTTGCCGTTGGCGGTCAGGGTGAACGCCTCGACCACCATGAGCACGGCGGGGACCATGTAGTCGGGCAGGCGGGCCCGCAGGAACGCGCGCAGCTCGGGCACCTCGGCCGTCGCGCCGGGCTCGGCCACGACGTAACCGACGAGGCGCTTGCCGTTCGGGCCGTCGTCGCGGGCGACCACCGCGGCGTCCTGGACGTGCGGGTGCTCGGCGAGCACGTTCTCGATCTCACCGGGCTCGATGCGGAAGCCACGGATCTTGACCTGCTCGTCGGTGCGGCCGAGGAACTCCAGCATCCCGTCGGCCCGCCAGCGGACCCGGTCACCGGTGCGGTAGAGGCGCTCCCCCGGGATGCCGCTGAGGTGGTCGGCGACGAAACGCTCGGACGTCAGGCCGGCCCGGCCGACGTACCCGCGGGCCACGCCGACCCCGCCGACCAGCAGCTCGCCGGCCACCCCTGACGGGACGACCCTGAGCCAGGGGTCCACCACGTAGACCCGCGCCCCGGCCAGCGGACGGCCCACCGGGACCATCAGCCCGGCGGGATCCACCTGGAGTGCGCCCTCGACGACGCCGGCCTCCGGGACCAGCGGCATGAGCAGCGAGTCGATCGCGGCCTCGGTGACGCCGTAGACGTTCGCGGGGATCGCGGACGGCGCCACGTCGGCGACGGCGGAGACCAGGGCCTCGTACCGCCAGATGTCGGTACCGGAGATCACCAGCCGCAGCCTGTCCAGGCCGCCGGACTCACGGCAGTACCCGGCCAGCTCGCGCAGCAGCGAACCGGGGACGATCTCCGCGATCTCCACCTGGTGCTCCTCCAGCACCTGGTGCAGCTCCGCCACCGACACGAAGTCGCTCTGTGGCGTGAACACCACGGCCTTGCCGAAGCACACCGCCCGCACGATGTCGCCCACCGACACGTCGAACCCGGCGCCGGCCATGGACAGCATCGCCCCCGGGCCACCGAGCCGGTCGAACACGCCGCCCCAGCCGGCGACGTACCCGGCCAGGCCCCGGTGCGAGACCCCGACCCCCTTCGGACGCCCGGTGGAGCCCGAGGTGAAGCACACGTACGCGAGCCCGTCCAGCGCGACCTCGGCCACGGGGCCGTCCACCGCGGGCGCCTCGCCCAGCTCGTCCACCAGCAGCACGGCGCCGTCGAACGGCGGTAAACCCTCGGCCGGCCCGGTGCCGCTGACCAGCACCCGGGCGCCGCACTCCTCCAGCATGAAGCCGAGCCGCTCCACCGGCTGCCCCACGTTCAGCGGCACGTACACGCCACCGGCCCTGAGCACCGCCATGAACGCCACCACGAGATCGGTGCCACGGCCCAGCACCACACCCACCGGCACCTCGGCCCCGACACCCGACGCCCGCAACCACCGGGCCAGGTTCTCCGCACGCTCGTCCAGCTCGGCGAACGTCAGCCGCTCGTCGCCGCAGACCACCGCGAGGCCGTCCGGGGTGCGGCGTGCCCACTCCGCCACCAGTTCGTGCGCGCGGGTCAGGTCGCCGTCGGCCAGGGGGGCGCCGGAGCGGGCCCAGCTCCCCGCGAGCAGCTCACGCTCGCCCGGGAGGGTGATGTCGATGTCCCGCACCAGCACGCCGCCGTCGGCCGACACCGTGGTCAGCACCGCCGCGAGCCGGTCGAGAAGCCGTTCGACGGTCACGTCGTCGAACGCCGCGGTGGAGAACTCGACCTCGATCTCCAGCCGCTCACGCATGTCCACCGCGAACGTCAGCGGAGTGTTGCCGACCTCCACCGACTCCAGGGTGCTGAACCCGCCCCCCTGCGCGCCGAGCGCGCTCTCGTCCTCGGGCGTCTCGTCGTCGGGGAAGTTGCCGAACACCATGATGCTCTCGAACATCGCGGTGCCACGCGGGATCGGCGAGCACTTCTGGACGTCCATCAGCGGCGTCTGCTCGTACCTGCGGACCTCGAGCTGGTTGAGCTGCATCCGCCGCAGCCACTCGTCGAACCGCACGTCCGACGGGACCTCGACCCGCATCGGCAGCGTGTTGATGAACAACCCGACGATCGACTCCATGCCGGCCAGCTCGGCGGGCCGCCCCGACACCGTGAGCCCGAACGCCACATCCCGCTCACCGCTGTACCGCGACAACAACAACGACCACGCCGCCTGCACCACCGTGCCGAGCGTCACCCGCGACCGCCGCGCCAGCCCCACCAGCGCCCGCGTCACGTCGACCGGCAGCTCCACCCGCCGCCTGGCCTGCGCCCAGTGCTGCTTGACCTGCCGGTCCACCGGCAACGGCGTGGGCGCCTCGAACCCCGCGAGATACCCCCGCCAGAACTCCTCCGCGTCCTGCGGCCGCCGCCCCTGCAACCAGGCGATGAAGTCCCGATAAGGCCGCACGGCGGGCAACTCCGGCTCCGCCCCCCGCCGCAGCGCCTCGTAAGCCTCCGCCACCTCCCCCACGACCACCGGCACACTCCACCCATCCGCGCAGATGTGATGGAACGTCCACACCAACCAGAACCGCCCCGACCCAAGATCGATGAGATGCAACCGCATCAACGGCGGCACCGCGACGGCGATCCCGCGCTCCCGCTCCCCCCGCAGGAACGCGTCAAGCCGCTCCCGCGTCCCCTCGCCATCCGACCAGTCGAGCACCTCGAACGGCACCGGGACCTTGTCGTGCACCACCTGAACAGGCTTCGCGACACCTTCCCAGATGAACCCCGTACGCAAGGCGGGATGCCGCGCGACCACGACCTCCCACGCCCGCCGCATCGCCGCGACGTCCACCCCACCACTGAATTCATATACCTCTTGCGCCAGATACATCCCGGCGCCGTCCGGAGCCTCCAGCGTTTCGAACAGCATCCCCTGCTGCATCGGCGCCAAAGGATAAACGTCTTCAATCACGGCTTGCTCCCCGTTTCATCCATTTGAGGCCCCGGACTCAAAGAGGAAAGCACCCTCGACAACATTTCCCAGAGTCCTCGAACACCAGACGCTCAACAGAGCCGACACCCGCCGACGTGGGAACATCACCACACGCCGCTCCAACGGAAAACGCCGGCCGACGATACGCCACCTGCGCCCCCCGCTCACACACGACTGTCCAATCTGGCTGCAGCGACAGGCTACGATAATGATCTTTCAGCCAGTTTTCAGTCCGTTGTCCACAGGCCGCACCTACACCCCAAGGGAAATCAGCGTCACCGGCAGACGGTTCAGAATTATCACACGAATTCCCACGCCGGAAGATCACCCCGCCACCCCGCCGGAATGACCATGACGGCACCCCGGGAAACGTGACGTGACACCGGCATGGAGAAACGTCCCGGCCGCATCACCATTTCCTGATCGTCGCGGCTACGCTCTTGTGTCGTGCAGGAGACGCGCCTCGACACCGCTCGGATCCAAGCGGCCCGCCGGGTGATCGACCCGATTTTTCTCGACACCCCGCTGTACCGCTGCGACGCGCTGGAGCCCGGCCTCGGGTGCACGGTGAGCATCAAGCTCGAAACGGCGAACCCGGTCCGCAGCTTCAAGGCGCGCGGCACCGAGGTGATCGCGAGCCGGCTCGCCCGCGACGAGTCGCGAGCCGTGGTGTGCGCCAGCGCGGGCAACCTCGGTCAAGCCCTCGCGTGGTCCGGTCGCGGCCGGGGGCTCGACGTCACCGTCGTGGCATCCCGCTTCGCGCCTGCCGCCAAGCTTGACCGCATCCGCGCGTTGGACGCCAGGCTGGAGCTGGTGGACGGCGACTTCGACACGGCTCGCGAGCGGGCGGCGGCCATCGCACGCCACGACGACATCCGGCTGGTCGAGGACAGCCTGGACCTCGAGACCTGCGAGGGCGCGGCGACCATCGGCCTGGAACTGGTGGACACCGCGCCGTCGTTCGACGCCGTCCTGATCGCTCTCGGCGGCGGGGCGCTGGCCACCGGTGTGGGTCATGTGGTGAAGGCCTTCGCGCCCCAAGTCGAGGTGATCTGCGTCCAGCCGCTCGGCGCACCGGCGATGACGTACTCATGGCGCCGACGGCGCGTCGTCACCACCGAGTCGACCGACACCATCGCCGACGGCGTCGCCGGCCGGCTCCCCATCCCGGCCGTCCTGGACGACCTCCTCCTGGTCGCCGACGACGCCGTCCTGGTCCAGGAGGCGTCGATCATCGCCGGTATGCGGATGCTCCTCGACCACGCCGGCCTCGTCGCCGAACCGTCCGCCGCGCTCGGCATCGCGGCGATCCTCGAGAACCGTGACCGCTTCGCCGGCCGGCACGTGGTCACCATCGTGTGCGGCAGCAACGTCGACATGGACGCCTATCACCGCTGGGTCGGTGGGGCTTCACACGGGTCGCCGCCGGAGGCCCGCCGGCGTCGATGAGGCGGTCACGTCCTCCCAAGCCGGTGGACGGGTGTTCAGCCGCCGATGCCGACGACGGTGACGTGGACCCGCCACGGCTTCTGCGGAAGCGCACACCAGGGCGGGTTGTGCAGGCAGGCGTAGTCGGTCATGGTGCTCACGTCGGCGGAACCGGTGGTGCCGGTGCGGTACACCTCGAACAGCGGCTGATCGGTGGGGTATCCGCCGCGGGTCAAGGCTTTCACGAGAGCCGACCCACTGACGGCCGTCGGGCGGTACGCCGCGGGGAGGGAGATCCCGAGGGTCTGTCCGACGTGAAGGGTGATCGTCCTGCCGTTGTCGGCCTCGGTGAGCGTGACGCTCGGCTCACCGGTGATGGCGTCGTTGACGCAGCTCGCCGTCGGGGCCGGGCCGGTGCCGGTGACCCGCATCCCGAAGGTGGTCGAAGCCCCCGGGGCGAGTCGCCCGTTGTGCGCCGCGTTCACCGCGGTGACGTAGGTGGCCGAAGGGGTGCTGGCCGTGGCGATGATGGCGTTCCACGCGGACGTCACCGACTGGCCGCCGCCAAGGGTCACGTTCGCCGTCCACCTGGTCGCGGGATTGGCGGCGGTGTTGGTGATCGTGACGATCACGATGCTTCCCTCGGGGGACCATCCGTCGACGCGCGCGGTGGCGGCGCACCCGGCCGATCCGGCGGCCGCGACCGCGGTGCCCCCGCTGATCGCCGGTGTGGCGAGCATGGTCAGCAGGCCGACGATCGTGCTCAGGCCCACGGTCATCCGTCTTGTCCAAGCCACGGCTACGCACCTCACAGCGCACGCGGACGGTGCCGGCCCAGGCCCGGACACCGCACGATGGGATTCCGGCAGACGCATCGTCAACGGTGACCTTGTCGGTGTCAAGGATCGATGAATCTTTCAGGAACCGCCCCCCGGACCGCGTCCCACCGCGTCGGCGCGTAAGACGGGGCGACGTGGTGGGACGGGGAGCGGCCGTCCGGGGCGACGGGTCAGGAGTGGGGGAGGTCGGACTGGCGCATGATGGCGGCGAGGCTGTCGGCGTCCAGGCCGGCCAGGGGGAAGTCGCTGGGGGTGAAGGTGCCCGCTTGGGGGTTGAGGCAGTGTTCGATTATGCGTTCCAGGGCTTCCACGTAGCGGGTGGCCAGGCGTTCTATGGTCTCGGGGCGGTGGAGGTTGGTGCTGTAGTACCACTCGAAGAGCATCTGGCCGTCTTCGGTTTGGGTGGCCTCTACGCCTAAGGCGTGGGGGCGGGTGTGTTCTTCGCTCACGTTGCGGCCGGCCAGGGCCGGTGGGAGTTCGCGGGCGATCAGGCCGGGGGTGGAGGGTTTGGTGGCGGCTTGGGCACCCAGGTAGTTGAAGCTGACGGCGGGGGTGGGGAGGGCACGGAGGCGGCGGAGGTCGCGGTCGGGGGTGGGGGTGAGGTGGCGGAGGGCACCGTAGCCCACGCCGCGGTGGGGAGTGGCCCTCAGTTGTTCCTTGACCTCGGGGATGAGGGTGGCCAGGTCGTCGAGGTCGGGAGCGGAGAGGGCGACCGGGAAGATGGAGGTGAACCAGCCGACGGTGCGGGACAGGTCGATGCCGTCGGCGATCGCCTCGCGGCCGTGGCTCTCCAGGTCGATGGTGACGGCGCTCGTACCGGCCCAGGTGCCGAGGGCACGCAGTAACGCGGCGAGAAGCAGGTCGTTGATCTGGGTGCGGTACGGCTTGTGTGCCGTGGTCAGCAGGGACGTGGTGCGGCCGGCGTCGAGGCGGACCCTGACGATGGCGGTGTCGCCGCCGGGGGCGGCCTCGCCGGTGTCCACGGGGAGGGTGAAGGGGGTGTCGAGCTGCTTCAGCCAGTACGGCAGCTCGGCGCGGGTCTCGCCGGCGGCGGCGAAGGCCTGGAGGTGTTCGGACCACTGCTTGAACGACGTGGTCTTCTCCGGGAGGGCGCCGTCGGCGGTGCCGGTCTCCGCGATGGCGCGGTAGACGCGGTTCAGGTCGTCCAGGAACACGTTCCAGGAGACCTCGTCCATCACCAGGTGGTGCACGGTGACGCCGAGCCAGGCCGGACGGTCGCCGCGGTCGAAGCAGACGGCGCGGAGCAGGGGGCCGTCGGCGAGGGACAGTGACCGGTGCAGCGTGTCCATGTGCTCGGTGACGAAGGACTCCAGCGCCGGCTGGGCCAGGTGCCGGACGTCCGTGACCGTGAAGATCTCGGTGTCCTCGCGCGGGGCGTTCGTCTGGACCCACGTGCCGCCGTCGAGGGTGAGGCGCATGCGGAGGGCGTCGTGGTGGGCGACGACCGTGTCGAAGGCGCGGGAGAGGGCGGCGGGGTCGGTGCCGGGGGTCAGTTCAAGGACGGCGGACCAGTTCCAGTGGTCGCGGTCGGCGAGGTCAAGGTGGGTGAACCAGTGCTGGATGGGGGTGAGGGGGACGGCACCCGTGACGGCGCCCTGGTCGGCGCGCGGGCCGGAGTCCGCTTCGCGGGCCACCATCGCGAGCTCGGCCACGTTCTGGCGGGCGAAGACGTCGGCGACCTCCAGTTGCAGGCCGGCGGCGCGGGCGCGGGCGACGATCTGGAGGCTGAGGATGGAGTCGCCGCCGAGCTCGAAGAAGTTGTCGCGGATGCCGACGCGCTCCACGCCGAGCACCTCGGACCAGATCGCGGCGAGGGTCACCTCGGCGGCGGTGGCAGGCGCGACGTAGGGGGCGCCGACGGCGGGACGGGCGTCGGGCTCGGGGAGGGCCCGGCGGTCGATCTTGCCGTTCGTGGTCAGGGAGAAGGACTCCACGGTCATGAAGACGGCGGGGACCATGTACTCGGGCAGCCTTGCCCGGACGAACTCCCGCAGGTCGGTGACGTCGAGTTGCATGCCGGTCCTGGGGACGGCGTAGCCGATGAGGCGTTTGCCGAGGGTGGCTTCGTCGCGGGCGACGACCACGGCGTGCTGGACACCGGGGTGCTCGGCCAGCACGTTCTCGATCTCGCCCGGCTCGATACGGAACCCGCGGATCTTGACTTGGTCGTCGGTACGGCCCAGGTACTCAAGGTTGCCGTCGGCGCGCCAGCGGGCCCGGTCACCGGTGCGGTACAACCGCTGCCCCGGACGGCCGCTGACATGATCGGCGACGAACCGGGTCGAGGTGAGCTCGGGACGGCCCAGGTAACCCCGCGCCAGACCGGCACCGGCGACGTACATCTCGCCGGGCACCCCGATCGGCGCCGGACGCAACCGCTCGTCCAGCACATACACCGCCAGATCCTCGATCGGCACACCGATCGGCGAACCACGCCAGGAACCCTCCACCACACTGTCGTCCACCACCAGGTACGACACATGCACCGTGGTCTCGGTGATGCCGTACATGTTGACCAGCGCGACGTCCGGATGCCGCTCACGCCAAGGAGCAAGGCGCGCCACCTCCAGCGCCTCACCACCGAAGATCACATACCGCAGCGCCAGCTCCGGAACGTCCTGCCGCTCGGCGTCGGCCGCAGTGAGCTGATAGAACGCCGACGGCGTCTGGTCGAGTACAGTGACCCGCTCCTCGGCGAGGAGCTGAAGCATGGCCGCGGGAGAGCGGGAGGTCTCGAAGGAGACCACCACGACCTTGCCGCCCCACAGCAACGCACCCCACAACTCCCACACCGAGAAGTCGAACGCCGCCGAGTGGAACATCGTCCACACATCGTCGGGCCCGAACGAGAACCACTTCTGCGTGGAGGTGAGCAGCCGGATCACGTTCGCGTGCTCGATCATCACGCCCTTGGGGCGCCCCGTGGACCCCGAGGTGTAGATCACATACGCCACATCCCGCCCCGACACCACCACCCCCGGCGAAGACGAGGGATAGGAGGCCGACTCCTCCAGCAGCGAGGCGGTGACCGTGGCGACCGGCCGCGCGTCCTCCTGCATGAAGGCGACCCGGTCGGCGGGGTACCCGGGGTCGATGGGCAGGTACCCGGCGCCGGACTTGACCGCGCCGAGCAGCGCGACCACCAGGTCCACCGTGCGGGGCAGCGCGACCGCGACCATGGTGCCGGGCCCCGCGCCCCGCTCGACGAGCAGGTGCGCCAGGCGGTTGGCCCGCGCGTCCAGCTCCGCGTACGTCAACGGGCCACCGTCACCGCTGACGGCCACCGCCGACGGCGTCTCACGCACCCGGCGCTCGAACAGCGACACGATCGTCTCGTCCGTCCCGGCGGGCTCGGGCACCGCGACCGGCGCGGTCAGCGTCGCGTGCTCGTCCGGGTCGAGGAACTCCACCGCGTCGGGCACGAGCACCGGGTCGCCGGCCACCGCACCGAGCACCCGCTCCAGGTGCCCGAGCACCCGCTCCACCGTGGCCGCGTCCAGCACAGCGGTGGAGAAGGCGATCTCCACACCGAGACGGTCCTCCAGGTCCACCATCACCGTCATCGGGTAGTGGCCCTGCTCGACGTTCTCCACCGGTGTGAACAGCAGCCGCTCGCCGGTGGGCACCCCCTCCTCGGGCAGTTCCTCCTGCGGGTAGTTGCCGAAGACCATGATGCTGGTGAACAGCGCGGTGCCGCGCGGGACGGCCGAGTTGCGCTGGATGTCGATGAGCGGCGTGTACTCGTACCGCTGGATCGCCACCTGGTTGTCCTGGAGCCGCTGCAGCCACTCCACGAACGGCACGTCACCGGGCACGTCGATGCGCATCGGCAGCGTGTTGATGAACAGGCCGACGATCGACTCCATGCCGGTCAGCTCGGCGGGCCGGCCGGACACGGTGAGGCCGAACATGACGTCCCGGTCGCCGCTGTAGCGGGACAGCAGCAGCGCCCACGCCGCCTGCACCACCGTGCCGAGGGTGACGCGGGCCCGGCGGGACAGGTCGATGAGGCCGTTCGTGACGTCGGCGGACAGCCGCACGCGGCGGTGGTCCTGTGCCCAGTGCTCGTCGGCCTGCCGGTCGAGCGGCAGCGGCGTCGGGGCCTCGAACCCGGCGAGGTAACCACGCCAGAAGTCGTCCACCTCGGCGGCGTCGCGGCCCTGGAGCCAGGCGATGAAGTCCCGGTACGGCCGCACCGCGGGCAGGGCCGCCGCGCGCTCGCGCCGCAGGCCCTCGTAGACGCGGGAGACCTCCTCCACCACGACGGGCAGGCTCCATCCGTCGCACACGCCCTGGAACAACGCCCAGATCAGCCAGTACCGGTCGGCGCCCCGGTCGATGAGGTAGATCCGCGTCAGCGGCGGGCTGGCCAGGTCGAAGCCCTGCTCGCGGTCCCGGCGCATCAGGTCGTCGAGGTGGGCCTGCCGCGCCTCGTCGTCGTCCAGGCCGGACCAGTCGAGGAACTCGAACGGCGCCCGCGCGCCTTCGTGCACCACCTGCACCGGCTCGGCGACACCCTGCCAGACGAACCCGGTGCGCAGCGCCGCGTGCCGTTCCACCACGGTGTCCCAGGCGCGCCGCATGACGTCCGGGTCCACCCGGTGGCCACCCAGCTCGTAGAGGCTCTGCGCCCAGTAGACGCCCTGACCGTCGGCCGGGGCCTCCAGCACGTGGAACAGCATGCCCTGCTGCACAGGGGCCAGCGGATAGACGTCCTGGACGCGCGCCACAGGAAGGTCGGCCGCCAGCGTGTCCACGGCGGCCTGGTCGAGCCGCGCCAGCGGGAAGTCCGACGGGGTGTAGCCGCCGGCCCGCGGGGACAGGCAGTGCTCGACCAGGTCCCGCAGCGCCCGCACGTAGTCGTGGGCGACACGCTCGACGGTCGTGAGGTCGTGCAGGTCGGCGCTGTGGTACCAGTCGAACGCCATGCGGCCGTCCGCCGTCTGGTACGCCTCGATGTGCAGGGCGTGCGCACCGGTCTCCCCCGTGGGGCCGCACAGCTCGTGCGGCAGTTCCCGGGCGAGCAGGCCGATCGATTCGTCCCCGGCGGCGTCGGCGCCGCCGGTGTAGTTGAACAGCACCTGCGGACCGGCGGCGGACCGCAGCCGCTCCAGGGTGGCGGCGAAGGCCGCGTCGTCACCGGGGTCGGTGAGGTGGCGCAGCGCGCCGTAGCCGACGCCGCGGCGCGGGGTGGCGCGCAGCTGCTCCTTGACGGACTTCAGCACGCCCACCGGGTCGTTCAGATCGGTGCCGGACAACGCCACCGGGAAGATCGAGGTGAACCAGCCGACCGTGCGGGACAGGTCCACCCCGTCCGCGACGGCCTCGCGGCCGTGGCTCTCCAGGTCGATGGTCACCGCGCGGGTGCCGGCCCAGCGGCCGAGGGCCTGGAGCAGCGCCGCGAGCAGCAGGTCGTTGATCTGCGTGCGGTACGCCTTGTGCGCCCGGGTGAGCAGCGCCGAGGTCACCTCCGCGTCCAGCTCGACGCGCACCGACCGCACGGACGCGTCGCTGAACCGGCCGGGCCGGTCCACGGGCACGGTGAACCCGGGGGTGAGCTGCTCCAGCCAGTACCCCGCCTCCGCGCGCACCTCGGGCGAGCCGGCGAACTCCAGCAGGGTGTCCGCCCACTGCCGGTACGACGTCGTCTTCTCCGGCAGCGCCGCCCGGTCGCCGCCGGACTCGTACAGCCGGTGCAGGTCCTCCAGCAGGACGTTCCACGAGACGCCGTCCATCACGAGGTGGTGCACGGCGATGCCGAGCCACGCGGGACGGTCGCCGCGCTCGAAGCAGGCGACCTGGATCAGCGGCCCGCGGGCCAGTGACAACGACCGCTGCACAGCGGTCATCCGCTCGGTGACCAGTGCCTCCAGCCGCTCACTGGTCAGGTCCGCCGCGTCCACGACCGAGAACACCTCGGACGGCTCCTCGGCGGCGTTCTCCTGCGTCCACCGGCCGTCCTCGCGGGCGAAACGCATGCGCAGCGCGTCGTGGTGCGCGAGCAGGCCGTCCACGGCGCGGGCCAGCCGCCCGGCGTCGACACCGGGGGCCAGCTCGAACATGCCGGACCAGTTCCAGTGGTCGCGGTCCGGGACCTCCTGCCGGGTGAACCAGTGCTGGATCGGCGTGAGCGGCACCGGCCCGGTGACCGTGCCCTGCTCGGCGAGCACCACGACCGGGACGTCCCGCACGGCCAGCGCCAGCTCGCCCACGCTCTGCCGGGCGAACACGTCGGCCACGTCGAGCTGGAGGCCCACGGCGCGGGCCCGCGCCACGATCTGCAGGCTCAGGATGGAGTCGCCGCCGAGCTCGAAGAAGTTGTCCTGCACGCCGACGCGCTCCACGCCGAGCACCTGCGACCAGATGCCGGCCAGCGCGATCTCCGCGTCGGTGCGCGGCGGCACGTACTCGACTCCCGCCGCCACCACGTCCACGTCCGGCTCGGGCAACGCCCGCCGGTCCACCTTGCCGTTCGCGGTGAGGGTGAACGCCTCCACCACCATGAGCACGGCCGGGACCATGTACTCCGGCAGCCGGGCCCGCAGGAACGCCCGCAGCTCGGAGACGTCGGCCGTCGCGCCGGGTTCGGCCACCACGTAGCCGACGAGGCGCTTACCGTTCGGGCCGTCGTCCCTGGCCACGACCACCGCGTCCTGCACCGACGGGTGCTCGGCCAGCACGTTCTCGATCTCACCGGGCTCGATACGGAACCCACGGATCTTCACCTGCTCATCCGTACGGCCCAGGAACTCCAGCATCCCGTCCGCCCGCCAGCGGACCCGGTCACCGGTGCGGTACAACCGCTCCCCGGGCAACCCGCTGAGGTGGTCGGCGACGAACCGCTCGGACGTCAGACCGGCCCGCCCCATGTACCCGCGCGCGACACCCACGCCGCCGATCAGCAGCTCACCCGTCACCCCCACCGGCACGACGTTCAGCCACTCGTCCACCACGTAGACCCGCACCCCGGCCAGCGGGCGGCCCACCGGCACCATCAGCCCGCTGCCGTCCACCGCCACCGCGCCGAAGCCGCCGTTCCCGGAGGCCTCGGTGACCGGGCTCTGGTCGGGCAGCAGCGGCATGAGCAGCGAGTCGATCGCGGCCTCGGTGACGCCGTACACGTTCGCGGGGACGGCGACCGGCGCGACGTCGGCGACGCTCGCCACCAGCGCCTCGTGCCGCCAGATGTCGGTACCGGAGATCACCAGCCGCAGGTGCTTCAGCCCGCCCGCGTCCCGGCAGTACCCGGCCAGCTCACGCAGCAGGGACCCCGGCACGATCTCCGCGATCTCGATCTGGTGCTCGTCGAGCACCTGGTGCAGCTCGGCCACCGACACGAAGTCGCTCTGCGGGGTGAACACCACCGCGCGGCCGAAGCACACCGCCCGCACGATGTCGCCCACCGACACGTCGAACCCGGCGCCCGCCATGGACAACATCGCCCCCGGGCCGCCGAGCCGGTCGAACACCTCGCCCCAGCCCGCCACGTACCCCGCCAGCCCGCGATGCGACACCGCCACACCCTTGGGACGCCCGGTCGAGCCCGAGGTGAACGCCACGTACGCCAGCCCGTCCAGCGACACCTCGGCCGCGGGGCCGCCGGCGGCCAGCGCCTCCCCCAGCTCGTCCACCATCAGCACGGCACCGCCGAACGGCGGCAGCCCCCCGGCGAGGTCCGTGCTGCTGAGCAGCACCTGGGCGCCGCAGTCCTCCAGCATGAACCCGAGGCGCTCCACCGGCTGCCCCACGTTCAGCGGCACGTACACCCCGCCCGCCTTGAGCACCGCCATGAACGCCACGACCAGATCAACGCTGCGCCCCAGCACCACACCCACCGGCACCTCGGCCCCGGCACCCGACGCGCGCAACCACCGGGCCAGGTTCTCCGCACGCTCGTCCAGCTCGGCGAACGTCAGCCGCGCCGTCCCGCACACCACCGCCGGCTCGTCCGGCGTGCGCCGCGCCCACTCGGCGACCTGGCGGTGCGCCAGGACCAGGGCCCGGTCCCCCACGACATCGCCCGCCACCGGGACGTCCGAGCTCGCCCACTCCCGCACGATCAGTTCACGCTCGCCGGGGAGCGTCACCTGCACGTCCCGCACCAGCACGCCGCCGTCGGCGGCCACCGCGGAGAGCACCCCGGTGAACCGTTCGAGCAGCCGGTCCACCGAAAGCCCGTCGAACGCGGCCGTGGAGAACTCCACCTCGAAGGCCATGCGCTCGCCCGGCAGGCACGCGACGCTGATCGGGAAATTGCCCAGCTCGATGGAGTCCAGCAGCTCCGACGACTGGAAAAGGTCCGCCCCCGCGTCGTCGGCCCCCGCGAGACCCGGATAGTTCTGGAAACTCACCAGGCTGTTGAAAAGCGCCGTGCCCCGGGGGATCGCGGAATGCCGCTGGATGTCGAGCAGCGGCGTGTGCTCGTACTTCTGCAGCCGCACCACGTCGTCCTGGAGCGACCGCAGCCACTCGGCGAAGGTCACGTCCCACGGCACCTGGACGCGCATCGGCAGGGTGTTGATGAACAGCCCGACAATGGACTCCATGCCCGCCAGCTCGGCGGGACGCCCTGACACGGTGCGCCCGAACATCACGTCCGACTCGCCGCTGCACCTGGCCAGCAGCAACGCCCACGCGGCCTGCACCACCGTACCGAGCGTCACCCGGGCCTGACGGGCCAGCCGCTCCAGCCCGGCGGTCGCCTCGGGGGACAACTCCACCCGGCGCCGGTCCTGGTCCCAGTGCCCCGTCGCCTGCCGGTCCACCGGCAGCGGCGTCGGCGCCTCGAACCCGTCGAGGTAGCCACGCCAGAACTCCTCCATGTCCCCGAGGTCGCGGCGCCCGAGCCAGGCGATGAAGTCCCGGTACGGCCGCACCGCCGGCAGCACCGGCTCCTTGCCCCGGCGTATCCCCTCGTAGGCGAGGGAGATCTCGTCCATGACGATGGGCAGGCTCCACCCGTCGCACAGCCCTTGGTACATCCCCCACAGCAGCCAGTGCCGCCCCTCACCGCGATCGATGAGGTACAGCCGCATCAGAGGCGGCGCCGTGAGATCCAGCCCCCGGTCCCGGTCGGCACGCAGCAACTCGTCCAGCCGCGCACGCTGCGCGTCCTCGTCAGGCGTGCCCGACCAGTCCAGCTCCTCGAACGGCAGCTTCACCCCACCCATGACCACCTGCAGCGGCTCGTCCACCCCCTGCCAGACGAAGCCGGTACGCAACGCCGCGTGCCGCCGCACCACCAGATCCCACGCCATGCGGAACGACGCCACGTCGAGGCCGCCGGAGAACTCGTAGAGGTTCTGGGCCCAATAGGCCCCGATGTTCGCCGGTGCCTCAAGGACATGGAACAGCATGCCCTGCTGCATCGGCGCCAACGGATAAACGTCTTCGATCACGGCTCGCCCCAAATATCGTCGTCGCAGGGCCTTCACATGCAGATATGTGATGTCCGCCCGCGCCCTGCCGCCTATTCGACCCCAGCGGACAGGTTACGGCGATCGCATTTCAAGGCGTTTTCAGTGCGTTGTCCGCACACATTTGAAGTAACACAGCAAAACATGTCATCAAAAGCATGCCAATTGTTCGCGACGCCTTTCGAGGCGGATGCCTGGGTCCCCCGGCAGCTCACTCCCGTCCGCCGGCCCGATCCACGTGACGGGTTCGCGAACCTTCCGGCAGACCGGTCACCGGGACACGAGGCAGGATGAGCCAATGCGTGACACGCCGCCGGATCACCTGACGGAACACAGGGAATCGCTCTGGAGCAACAAGAATTTCCTGCTGCTGTGGTGCGGTCAGGGTGCGGGCGCACTCGGCCCACGCGTGGCGGCCGTCGCGCTCCCCCTGGTAGCGCTCGAACTGCTCGACGCCGGCACGTTCGAGGCCTCCCTGGTCACGTTCCTCGGCTGGCTGCCGTACCTGCTCTTCTCGCTGCCCGCCGGTCTCCTGGCGGACCGCTGGGACCAGCGCCGCGTCATGGTCTTCTGCGATGTGGCCCGCATGGTGCTGATGCTTTCGGTACCCCTGGTCGCTGCGGCCGGTCACCTCAGTCTCGGTTACCTCTACGGCGTCATCGGCCTCTCTGGGACCGTCACCGTGCTGTTCACCGTGGCCTACCGGAGCCAGCTTCCCCAACTGGTGCGAACCACCCACCTGGTCGACGCGAACGGCAAGCTGCAGATGAGCGACTCCGCAGCGGAAATGGCCGGACCGCCCGTGGCCGGAGCGCTGGTGAGCCTGCTCGACGCGGCAGGCAGCCTTGCCGCCAACGCGCTCACCTATGCGATCAGCGCGGTGACCCTCTGGCTGATCCGTACTCCCGGGGCCGCCCCGCGGCGGCAGACCGGAGCCGCCGGTTCCATCGGCACGGCCGTTCGCGAAGGCGTGGCATACGTCCGCGGTCAGCGCGTTCTCCTGGCGCTGCTGCTGTGTACCAGCACCATCAACTTCTTCGTCATGGCGAACACCTCCATACAGGTCGTCTTCCTGCTTCGCGAGCTGCACGCGTCGCCGACCGCCATCGGGTTCGTGCTGAGCGCGAGCGCCGTCGGCGGCCTCACCGCCGGAGTTTTCGCCCGCCGGCTCGCCGCCCGGTTCGGCACCGCACGGATCATCTGGCTGGCCATGCTGGTCCCCGGCCCCTTGTACCTGTTGATGCCGCTCGCCACCCCGGGGTGGGGTATCGCCTGGTACGCCGCCGGCCTGGCCGCTCTCGCGGCCAACTCCACCACGTTCAACATCGCGGCGCTCTCCTACCGGCAGTCGGTATGCCCGCCGCATCTGCTCAACCGGGTGAACTCGGTCTACCTGTGGATCTGCTACGGGGTGATCCCCTTCGGCTCGCTGGCCGGCGGTGCGCTCGGGACCACACTGGGACTCAGGGCAACCATCTGGATATGCGCGCTGGGCATGTGGAGCGCGGCTCTCTTCGTGACGTTCTCGCCCCTGCGAACGATGCGCGACGTTCCGCGGACCGTATCGGCCCTGGCAGACATGAATCCGGCTTGATCTGGGCCGGCACCAATGGTGGAGTGGGAAAACTCGCACAGGTGCGCGATACCACAGCGACCGAAGACGAGGTCCACAGGTCCAGGAGGGCGAAGCCCGCCGTGCCGAAGCGGGAGTGCGTCAGGGTGAACCATGAGAGCTCACGCGAGGTGGCCGTCGGCAGATTGTCGCGCCTGGTCTCGGGCGTCCGGTCAGCCGTACTCGCCGGGAGAGTGGGCAAAGGTCCCGCCCCGCTCGCGGAAGCAGCCCTTCTGCTGCTGGTGATTCTGCTCTTCTCGCGACTTCATGCCGCCGCCGGGCAGGGCGTCGCGGCCACCGCGACCGCCAACGCCCTCGCCCTGCAATCCGTGGAGCGCACCCTCCACCTGGACATAGAGCTCTGGGCGAACCAATGGCTGACCGCGCATCCGTTCCTGATCCAGCCCGCGGTGTTCTACTACCGCCTCTACTACCTCGTACTCATCGGTGTGCTGGTGTGGGTCTTCATCAGCCACCCCGAGGTCTACGTCAAGCTCCGCCGCACCCTCGTGGCGATGGCCCTCCTGGTGCTGCCCGTCTTCTGGACGCTCCCCATGTCGCCCCCCCGGTTCGCGCTACCAGGCGTCGTCGACATCATCGCCTGGCACGACCCCTTCGTCGGCCATGCCACACGAGACCTCGAAAGCGGAAGGAACCTGTTCTCCGCGATGCCCAGCATGCACATGAGCTGGTCCCTGTGGTGCGCGTACGCCGCGTGGCACGCCCTGCGGAACTCCCACCCCCGACTGGCGCCGTTGCCGTGGATCTTCCCGCTGGGCATGACGGCGGTCGTGCTCATCACAGGTAACCACTACGTGCTCGACATCGCCGGCAGCGTCACGTTGCTCACCGGCTCCATCGCCGCCGTGTCAGCCTGGAGCCACTTCACCGAACGCCGCCGGACGACCGCAGCCAGCCACAGGAACCCGTGTCATAACCGCCGCTAGGACGAGCACCGAGGGCCGGGAGCGGCGGGCGATGTCCCCGCACTGCCGGTCGGCGTCCAGAAGGGGCGCCGGGTTCGCCGCACCATGGTCCCCAGACGAACGGACTCCGGCCAGGCACACGAAAGCCCTTGGGCCGTCTTGAGCCGGGCCGGTGTCTTGGAAGGGCCTCTCGCGCGTGGCTGGAAACCTAATTAGCTTCCGTTCTAGTGGTCGTCGCAACACCCCAGCTTGAAGGGGTGCGATGGACTTCGAGATCCGGAAAGATCGGAAACCGCCGGGGCCACGAGCCCTGATCCGTGAGCGGGAGGAATACTTCCGGCTCATGGATCAGGGCTTCAGTACGCGCGAGGCGGCTCGGATCGTGGGGATCAACCTGCGGACTGGCAAGAAGTGGAGGAACGGGCATCACTCGCCCGGACAGGGCCGCAAACCGAAACCCCCGATCCACCAGGAGCAGGCCGGGCATCCGGTCGACCTGGAGGGCCCGCCCTTCCGTTCCTCGCGATACCTGAACGAGAACGAACGCATCCACATCGCCGACCGGGTCCGTGAGGGTGCCTCCATCCGAGCCGTCGCCGCGGAACTGGGCCGAAGCCCGTCGACCGTGAGCCGGGAGATCCGCCGCAACCGGCGGCCCATGCCAAGGGCGGCTTCGCCTACCAGCCCGTTTCACGCCCAGCGACGCCCACACCGCCACGCCTGCAAACGCGTCTCCCGCCCGATCAGGAACATGGTCATGATCAGCGAGCGGCCAGCAGAAGCCGCCGACCGGGCCGTCCCCGGGCACTGGGAAGGCGACCTCACCATCGGCAAGGACGGGCGCTCTGCCATCGGCACTCTCGTCGAACGCTCCACCCGCTACGTGATGCTTCTCCACCTGCCGAACGGGCACAGCGCGCTGGCCACCCGCAACGCGCTCACCACCGCCATCCAAGCCCTTCCCGGACACCTGTGGCGCTCCCTGACCTGGGACCAGGGCTCGGAGATGGCCGCCCACCAAAGCTTCACGGTAGCCACCGACATCCCCGTCTACTTCTGCAACCCCGCCAGTCCTTGGCAACGCGGGTCCAACGAGAACACCAACGGCCTGCTACGGCAGTACTTCCCCAAAGGAACCGACCTGACAGCCCACACCGCCAAGCACCTGGAAACCGCCGCGACTGAACTCAACAGCCGCCCACGCAAAACGCTCGGCTGGGAAACCCCAGCCGAGCGACTCGCATGCTGCTGGCCGCAGCCAGTTGATCAACCAGTGTTGCAACGACCCCTGGAATTCGCCAAAGATCCAGGGCGTCGGCAACGTCATCGGACGTCGGGCGATCTGCACTTCGCAGATCGGCCAGCATCCACGCGACCCGCAGCACTCGCGGCCGCGCGGTACCGGTGATCCGCCCGAAGTCGACCATGAGCATGAGCAGATCCATCATCTCGGACGTCACCGGAAGCGCACCAAGGACATGTAACGCCGCACAATACTTCGGCGATAGCTCAAAGCCGGTCGCGAAACCGCTGCGAGGTGTCGATGCCGTACGCAAACTGCGTGTACTTCTTCACCATCGAGAGCTTCAACATCCCCGGTGCATCTCCGCTCAAGGTGCGGCAAGTCGAGGCCACACGGCAGGTCACCGGCGGCGGTGATCTGGTGTGGCTCGAAATAGTCAACGATGAAGCCGACGTTCCCCTGTCGGTCCAAGGGACCCCGTTCACGCTCCCCCTCGGCTCAGCGACGCCGTTCGCTCCACCACCGCCGAGCCGATACGTCGGTCTCACCGTTTCACGGACGGGAGCTCCTGGGCCCGTGTATCGCTCGGGATATCTCAACACACTGCCGGTGCCGAGTTCTCCTGAGGACACGACCGTCGCCGTGGACGTCTTCGAAGCCAGGTGGCAGCTTGTCACCGCTCAGCAGATCAATAATTCCATATCCCCGCTCCTGCCGATGACGCTCAAGGGCAACATCAAGATCACCGACGCCTCTGTGAAAATCGAAGAGGGGCACATCACCTTGAGAGCGGAGGGCACGAAGCCAGAGGCACTGCTCGGGCTAATCGGGTTCAAGTACGCCGTCAATCTCAGAGTTGTGCCTGAGACCGAGATGGATTTCGCTGGTTCGCAGAACGTGCTTCGCTTCCTTCCTTTCGGCGCCACCATCGAATTGACGAGCAGCGGTCCGAGCATCCCCGAGACGCAGGTCATTCTCAAACTTATTGAAGGGGTCGTCGCCGCGACGGTGACGCCGCAGGTGCGCTCGAGCCTGGAATCGGCGGCCACGGCTGCGGTGTACGCGGCAGTCGGGGCTTTCACCGGGCGGACCGGGGGCGTCGGGACCATCCCGCCGAGCGTCACTCTCACCACGGAGCGGGCACAGGTGGGGACGTTCAGACCGAATCCCAGTGACCCTGAGACCTTCGGGGTTCATCTCCTGCTAGCAGCTGGGACGTTCGGGAGCGTGATCAACGCGCTCTACCCGGCGAGGCCCGGAGGGTCGGGATCCGGATGCATGCCCGCCGCTCTGGTGAGACTCGCCGCCCTCATCTCACGCCAGCCGTATCAGCGCGGGAAGGGTCACTGAGTCGCTGCCACGGCCACCGCCACCACGGCCAGCGCCCATTGAATGCCCACCCAGAGCAGACGGTCCTCGAGCTTGGATATTCGGGCCGGTGCAGCCCGAAAGCGGTTGTCGCCGCTGCCGAAACACCCGCATCCGCCTTCGCCCAACGTGCGGCGAACGATCGCGCGTAACCACAGTGCGCCGAAACAGGTGAACAATCCCGCACTCGCCCATGCGCCGCCTCGGGCCTGCCAGCCAGTCGTCAGCGTCACGCCCAGCAAGAGCTCGCACCACGGCAGGAGGCGCACCACCAGAGGGATCGCCCAGAGCGGGCGATCGAGCAACTGGCGGACCTGGTCGTGTGTGGGCGGCCTGCGGAGCTTCAGCACCGCCGTGATCAGCCAGAACACCCCGAGACCGATCCGGAGCAGCGTGGCGGTCACGGCCTGGAACTCGCTCAGCATCGGCGGCTGCACCCGACCGCGCTCATGATCGTGCCGAGCCAGGCGAACAGCGCGCCCCAGCCGCCCCAGGCCACCAGCGCAGCCACACCACACTCCGAAGGGACCGGCCCGCCGAAGATGTTCGCCAACGTCGCCAGTACCGGACCCACGATGGCCACGAAGACCCACAGCACGCAGTGCACGACTTGCATCACGTTGCAAGGAGTAATCGCCGCGCAGAAGATGGCCCAAAGAATGAACAGGATGAGGCCGACTCCACCCACGATGCCTCCGACGACGACCAGCCATGGCACCTTGAAGCAGATCCCGGCGACGATCGCCAAGCTACCCAGGAGGAGCAGGACGACCGCGATGACCAGCAGGATGGGGCAGAGCGGGGAGGTGGTCGGCACCGTCGGAGTTGCGGGCGCCGTGCAGGTGACCGACGTGGGAGAGACCAGCGGCTGCCCCGCGGCACTGCGCACGTTGCTGACGGTCACGTTGACGGAATCCCCGGGACTGATAGGGAGGCCGCTGATCGTCACGCTGCGTGCCGCGGCATTGTAGGAGACGGTGCCGGGCGTGATCGGCGGGGCACCGGCGATGGAGACGCTGTAGTTGGCGGGGTCCGACGCACTCGCGGGATCGAGATCCTGGTCGAACACGACCGTTACGCTGCCGCCGCCAGCGGAACACCCCGTCGGTGCCGGCGGGCCGCCTGGGACCACCGGCTGGCATCCGGCCACCACCGTATCGACGGATGCCGACAGAGGAGCACACCCAGGTGCCACAACCGTCACCGAGACATGCTTGGTTCCATTGCTCTGATAGGTGTGGGCAACACTGGGAACGCTGGTCGTGGCGCTCTGCCCGTCGCCGAAGTCCCATTCGTAGGTAACGGCGACGGCCGTCGGCGGGAAGGTGACATCGGCCACGAAGACGCGGTCACAGGCGGAGGTTGTGTTGACGCTGAGACTGTTCAGCAATGGGCAGTCGCAGCTCGGTACGGTGACGCTGACCGCGTCGCTGACCGTCCCTATCTCACATCCGGCGGTGATCAGGCTTACGCGCACTTCGTAATGCCCTGGCCCTGGGAAGGCGAAGGAGTAGGTCGAACCGCCTGTCGTCTGGACGAGCGCGGGACCTGCAGCCGGCCACACTTCCCAGGTGAACGGCCCAGCGTACGAGGACGAGGTTGTGGCCGTGAAGGTCTGGGCAGGCGCGGTGCCCGAGCTCACACACGGGATCTGGGTCGGGCCGGTGAGCGCGACGTCGCAGACGCACGCCGGAATGGCGAACTGGAGGGCGTCGAGCAGGACGCTCTCGTCACACTCCGGTTGCTCGACCTTGACCCGCACCCGGTAGGTGCCACTCCCCGGGAAGACGAACGACTGCTGAGGCCCACCACTGGTGTACGGCTGGAGGACCATGCCAGAGCCGACGTCGGTGATCTGCCAGAGGTATGGACCTGTGTAGGCGGGAATCACCGGATTGACCGCCGCGGTGAACTGCACAGCCACCGGGACACCCGGGCGCGCGCAAGGCAGCGGCGGAGAAAGCTGGAGTGTCACCTCGTCACGGCATTGCGGAGGTTGATCAGAGATCGGCTCGCCGTCGAACTCCACGCCGAGAATGCCCTCGAACCGGTCGCCGTAGGGTGACACGTACGGCTCGTCGACTTGGTTTCCGGCATTTCCCGGCCGCGGAAACAGTCCTGGTTGCGCGGTGCTCGAGCCCTGGGCCCTGTCGACCTCGACGGTCCAGATTCCTTGACCGTCAGGTATTCCGGCAGGAACGGTGAGCCACGCGGTCCATCCTGCGGACGCCGGCGTCACGGTGCCGATGGGCTGGCCTCCGGGAGCGAAGATCGCATACGTGTGATCGTTGCCCGGGTTCCCGTCCTGGAAGAGGCGGATTCTGTTGACGCGGAATCCGCTCGCGGCATCCGGGAAGCCTTCGTCGTAGACGCCCGTTCCCAGCCCTGCGGACGTCGGCCATTCAGGCGGAGGAGTTCCGGCCCAGTTCGCACCCGCGCTCCATCCGGCCCCGGTCAGGTCGACCTGTCGTACGAGGGGAGCCCACAGCCGGTACACGTCCTTGACTGGTCCACCAGGCACGGGGGGCCAGTCGGGAGGCCTGGGAGGGGCGCCCGCGAACGACATGGTGGGGATCGCGCCCGGGTAGCCGGCTGTCCAGGCCGGTGCGGGTGACTGCGGTTGCTGGCCGGGTGGCGGACTGTCAGTCCAGTGCACACGAACGCGAACCCGTGCCATGGCCACTCCCGTTCCTACGCCCCGCTCTCAATGTCGCTCCGGCGTCGTCGCCGGTCAATGGCCAAGGAGTGGCGCCGCATCCAGCGATCACGCAGGCCGGTCACGGCAGGCTCCGCTCAGCGATCAAGGCCCCTGACCACCGGTGAGGGCACGATCTGACCCCAGAACTCCAAAGTCCGGCGGACGAGAGTGCTCACTCACCAGCGGCTACAGGCCCCGAGTCTGCCCGAACAGCCGACCCAGTAGCTCCCATTAGCGGCCGCCCATTTGTTTCATGATGGCGGCCAGGGTGGTGTCGTTGAGGTTGGCGAGGGGGAAGTCGGACGGGGTGAAGCCGCCGGCGTCCGGGGACAGGCAGTGGTCGATCAGGGATTTCAGGGATTTCACGTAGTCGTGAGCGACGCGTTCGATGGTCGCGGGGTCGTGGAGGCCGGCGCTGTAGTACCAGTCGAAGGCCATGCCGCCGTCGGGGGTCTGGGCGGCCTCGATCTGGAGGATGTGGGTGCGTGCCTGTTCGGTGCCTTCGGTGGGGCCGGCCAGCCGGGCGGGCAGGGTGCCGGTGATCAGGTCGGTGCCTGAGGTGCCGGGGTCGGCGCCGCCCATGTAGTTGAACAGGATCTGGGGGGTGGGGAGGGCGCGCAGGCGGTCGAGCCTGGGGTCGGTGGGGTCGTCGGTGAGGTGGCGCAGGGCGCCGTAGCCCACGCCGCGGTGGGGGGTGCGGCGGAGTTGTTCCTTGACGGCCTTGACCACGGCGGCGGGGTCGTCGAGGGCGGGGGCGGAGAGGGTGACGGGGAAGATGGACGTGAACCAGCCGACGGTGCGGGAGAGGTCGATCTGGTCGTTGACGGCTTCGCGGCCGTGGCTTTCCAGGTCGATGGTCACCTCGCCGGTGCCGGCCCAGCGGGCGAGGGACTGGAGGAGGGCACCGAGCAGCAGGTCGTTGATCTGGGTGCGGTACGCCTTGTGGACCCGGGTGAGCAGGGCCGAGGTGGATTCGGCGTCCAGGGTGACCCGGACCGAGCGGGTGGAGGCCTCGCTGTTGTCGCCGGTGGCGTCCAGGGGCACCCGGAAGCCGGAGCCGAGCTGGTCCAGCCAGTAGCCGAGTTCCGCGCGCACCTCGGCGGTGCCGGCGTAGGAGCGCAGTTGCTCGGACCACTGTTTCACCGAGGTCGTCTTGGCGGGCAGCGCGCCCTTGGCGGTGCCCTTGGTGAGGACGGCCTGGTACGCCTGGGCGAGGTCCTCCAGCAGGACGGTCCACGACACGCCGTCCATCACCAGGTGGTGCACGGTGACGCCGAGCCAGCCGGGGGCGTCGCCGCGGTCGAAGTACGCCACCCGCAGCAGGGGGCCGCGGGACAGGGACAGGGAGTGCTGGAGGGCCGTCATGTGCTCGGTGACGACTTCCTCCAGCCGGGGGCGGGGTAGGCCCGCCGCGTCGACCACCGAGACGACCTCGGCGGGTTCCTCGGCGGCGTTCTCCTGCACCCACGCGCCGAGGGCGGCGTCATAGGCGAAGCGCATGCGCAGGGCGTCGTGGTGGGCCAGCAGGGTGCCGACGGCCTGGCCGAGGACCTTCATGTCCACGGCGGCGGACAGTTCGAGCACGCCGGACCAGTTCCAGTGGTCGCGGTCGGCGATGTCCTGCTCGGTGAACCAGTGCTGGATCGGGGTGAGCGGCACCGGTCCGGTGACGATGCCCTGATCGGCCAGCGTGGCGGCGGGGGCGTCCCGGACGGCCATGGCGAGCTCGCCGACGCTCTGCCGGGCGAACACGTCGGCCACGTCGAGCTGGAGGCCGGCCGCGCGGGCCCGCGCCACGATCTGCAGGCTCAGGATCGAGTCGCCGCCGAGCTCGAAGAAGTTGTCCTGGAGGCCGACCCGTTCGACGCCGAGGACCTGTGACCAGATCTCGGCGAGCACCAGCTCGGCCTCGGTGCTCGGCGGCACGTAGGTCGCGCCGATCGTCGTGCCGAGCTCCGGCTCGGGCAGCGCCCGGCGGTCGATCTTGCCGTTGGCGGTGAGGGCGAACGCCTCGACCACCATGAGCACGGCGGGAACCATGTACTCGGGCAGCCGGGCCCGCAGGAACACCCGCAGCTCGGACACCTCCGCCACCGCGCCGGGTTCGGCGACGACGTACCCGATGAGGCGTTTGCCGTTCGGGCCGTCGTCCCTGGCCACCACCACCGCGTCCTGCACCGACGGGTGCTCGGCCAGCACGTTCTCGATCTCACCGGGCTCGATACGGAACCCACGGATCTTCACCTGCTCATCCGTACGGCCCAAAAACTCCAGCACGCCGTCCGCCCGCCACCGCACCCGGTCACCGGTGCGGTACAACCGCTCCCCGGGCAACCCGCTGAGGTGGTCGGCGACGAACCGCTCGGACGTCAGACCGGCCCGCCCGACGTACCCGCGGGCCACGCCGACACCACCGACCAGCAGCTCACCGGCCACGCCGACCGGCACGACGTTCAGCCACTCGTCGACCACGTGGACCCGCACCCCGGCCAGCGGACGCCCGACCGGCACCATCAGCCCGGCACCGTCCACGGGCACCTCGGGGAAGTCGCCGGGCGCGGGGCCGGTGGCGGGCAGCCCACCGGGCACCAGCGGCATGAGCAGCGAGTCGATCGCGGCCTCGGTGACGCCGTACACGTTGGCCGGCACGGCGGACGGCGCGACGTCCGCGACGGCGGCCACCAGGGCCTCGTGCCGCCAGATGTCGGTGCCGGAGATCACCAGGCGCAGTTTCTCCAGCCCGCCCGCCTCGCGGCAGTACCCGGCGAGCTCGCGCAGCAGCGTGCCGGGCACGATCTCGGCGATCTCGACGTCGTTCTCGTCGAGCACCTGGTGCAGCTCGGCCACCGACACGAAGTCGCTCTGCGGTGTGAAGACCACCGCCTCGCCGAAGCACAACGCCCGCACGATGTCGCCCACCGACACGTCGAACCCGGCCCCGGCCATGGACAGCATCGCCCCCGGGCCACCGAGCCGCGTGAAAGCGTCACCCCACCCGGCGACGTACCCCGCGAGCCCGCGGTGGGTGACCCCGACGCCCTTGGGACGGCCGGTGGAGCCGGACGTGAACGCCATGTACGCCAGCCCGTCCAGCGGCACCTCACCCGCCGGGACGACGGCACCGGGGGCGGCGCCGTGGAACCGGTCGGCCATGAGGACAGGCCCGTCGAACGGCGGCAGGCCGTGCTCCAGGTCGGTGCTGCTCACCAGCACCCGCGCGCCGCAGTCCTCCAGCATGAACCCGAGCCGGTCCACCGGCTGCCCCACGTTCAGCGGCACGTACACGCCGCCGGCCTTCAGCACCGCCATGAACGCGACCACCAGGTCCACGCCCCGCCCGAGCACGACACCCACCGGCACCTCGGCCGTGACCCCGGCGGAGCGCAGCCACCCGGCCATCGCCTCGGCGCGGGTGTCCAGCTCGGCGAAGGTCAGCCGCGCGTCCCCGCACACCACGGCGGCCGAGTCGGGGGTGCGCCGAGCCCAGCCGGCCACCAGCTCGTGCGCCGGGGCCAGGTCGCCGTCCATGAGCGGCGTGGCGCGCGCCCACGGCCCGGTGAGCAGCTCGGGCTCGCCCGGCAGCGTCACCGGCACGTCCCGCACCAGCAGCCCGGCGTCGGCCGCGACCGCGCCGAGCACCCCGGCGAACCGGCCGAGCAGCCGGTCCACGGACAGGCCGTCGAAGGCCGCGGTGGAGAACTCGGCCTCGACCTCCAGGGAGTCCCGCAGGTTGACCGCGAGCATCAGCGGCGAGTTGCCCTGCTCGAACGAGTCCGCGTACGTGAACACGCCGTCCGTGCCGTCGGGCTTCCGCGGGTAGTTGCCGAACACCATGACGCTGTCGAACAGGGCGCTGCCGCGCGGCACCTCGGAGTACCGCTGGATGTCCACCAGCGGCGTGTACTCGTACCGCTGCACCGCCACCTGGCCGTCCTGCACGCGCGGCAGCCATTCGGCGAACGGCGCGTCCGCGGGGACGTCGACCCGCATCGGCAGGGTGTTGATGAACAGGCCGACGATCGATTCCATGCCGGCCAGCTCCGCCGGCCGCCCGGACACCGTCAAGCCGAACACCACGTCCCGCTCGCCGCTGAACCGCGACAGCAGCAGCGCCCACGCGGCCTGCACGACCGTGCCCAGCGTGACGCGGGCCCGGCGGGCCAGGTCCACCAGGCCGGCGGTCACCTCGGGGGGCAGCTCGACGCGGCGGCGGTCCTGCGCCCAGTGGTCGGTGACCTGGCGGTCCACCGGCAGCGGCGTCGGCGCCTCGAACCCGGCCAGGTAGCCGCGCCAGAACTCCTCGTCGGCGCCCGTGCGGCCGTCCAGCCACGCGATGAAGTCCCGGTACGGCCGCGCCGCGGGCAGGTCCGCCCGCTCGCCGCGCCGGGAGGCCTCGTACAGCCGGGTGGCCTCGTCCACCAGGATGGGCAGGCTCCAGCCGTCGGTGCAGACGTGGTGGAACGTCAGCACCAGCCAGTACCGGTCCTCGCCCCGGGCGACCAGCGTGACCCGCATCAGCGGGGGCCTGGCCAGGTCGAAGCCGCGGTCGCGGTCGGCCTCCAGCAACTCGCGCAGCCGGGCACGCGGGTCGCCCCCGGTGCCCGACCAGTCGTGGAACTCGAACGGCACGGCGGCCCGGTCGTGCACGACCTGCACCGGCTCGGCGACGCCCTCCCAGACCAGCCCGGTGCGCAGCGCGGGGTGCCGCGCCACCACGCCGTCCCAGGCGGCGCGCAGCGTGTCAGGGTCCAGTGGGCCGGTGTACTCGTACAGCCCTTGGGCGAGGTAGACGCCGGAGCCCTCGGGTGCCTGGAGCGCGTGGAACAGGATGCCCTGCTGCACGGGGCTCAGCGGGTACACGTCGGTCAGCTCGGCCCCGGTCTCGCGGACGCCGGCGGCGAGCGTGTCCAGCGTGCCCTGTTCGAGCGCGGCCAGCGGGAAGTCCGACGGGGTGTGGCCGCCCGCGCGCGGGGACAGGCAGTGGTCGACCAGGCCGCGCAGCGCGTCGATGTAGCCCTGGGCGACCCGCTCGATGGTGCCGGCGCGGTGCAGCCCGGCGCTGTACTGCCATTCGACGGCCATGCGCCCGTCGGCGTCCTGGTACACCTCGATCTGCAGGCCGTGCGCCCGGGTCTGCCCGTCGGGGCCGGCCAGCGCGGCGGGGAGGCGCCGCCCGACCAGGCCGCCGGGTGAGGTGTCCGCGGCGCCGATGTAGTTGAACCCGATGTACGGCTCGGGCAGCTCGGCGAGCCGGCGGACGTCGCCGAGGTGGCGCAGCACGCCGAACCCGACGCCGCGGCGGGGGCTGCGTCGCAGCAGCTCCTTGACGGACTTCAGCACCCCGGCGGGGTCGTCCAGGTCGGGCGCGGACAGGGCGACAGGGAACACCGAGGTGAACCACCCGATGGTGCGGGACAGGTCCACGCCCTCGGCGATCGCCTCACGGCCGTGGCTCTCCAGGTCGATCGTCACCGTGTCCGTGCCGGCCCAGCGGCCGAGGGCCTGGAGCAGGCCGGCGAGCAGCACGTCGTTGATCTGCGTGCGGTACGCCTTGTGCACCCGGGTGAGCAGCGCGGACGTCGTCTCGGCGTCCAGCCAGGTGCGCACCACCATCTGGTCGCCCTTGCCCGAGGAGCCGGGGCCGTCCAGCGGCACGGTGGACCGCGGTTCGAGCTGCTCCAGCCAGTACGGGATCTCCGCCCGCGCCTCGGGGGAGGCGGCGTACTCGCGCAGCAGCTCGGCCCACTGGCGGAACGAGGTGGTCTTCGGCGGCAGGGCCGCGCGGTCGCCGCCGGCCTCGTACAGCCGGTGCAGGTCCTCCAGCAGGACGGTCCACGACACGCCGTCCATCACCAGGTGGTGCACGGTGACGCCGAGCCAGCCGGGGCGGTCGCCGCGCTCGAAGTACGCGAGGCGCAGCAGCGGCCCGCCGGTGAGGGACAACGACCGCTGCAGCAGGCTCATGCGTTCGGTGACCAGCTCGGCGAGGCGCCGCTCGTCCATGCCGACGGCGTCCACCACGGAGAACAGCTCGGCGGGCTCGTCGGCGGCGTTCTCCTGCACCCAGGCGCCGCGCGCGGAGTCGTACGACAGCCGCATGCGCAGCGCGTCGTGGTGGGCGACCAGCGCGTCCACGGCGCGGGCCAGCGTACCGGCGTCCACCGGGCCGGCCAGCTCGAACACGCCGGACCAGTTCCACCGGTCCCGGTCGGCGATGGGCTGGCGGGTGAACCAGCGCTGCACCGGGGTCAGCGGCACCGGGCCGCTGACCGTGCCCTGCTCGGCGAGCACCGTGACCGGGGTGTCCCGCACGGCGAGGGCCAGCTCGGCGACGCTCTGGCGGGCGAACACGTCGGCCACGTCCAGTTGCAGGCCGGCCGCGCGGGCCCGCGCCACGATCTGCAGGCTCAGGATCGAGTCGCCGCCGAGCTCGAAGAAGTTGTCCAGCGCGCCGACCCGCTCCACGCCGAGCACCTGCGACCAGATGCCCGCGAGGACGACCTCGGCGTCGGTGCGCGGCGGCACGTACTCGGCGCCGCCGGACGCGGCCACGTCCGGCTCGGGCAGCGCGCGGCGGTCGATCTTGTCGTTGGCGGTCAGCGCGAACGCGTCCACCACCATGAACACCGACGGCACCATGTACTCGGGCAGCCGTTCGTGCATGTACGCCCGCAGGTCCGCCACGTCCACCCCGGCGGGCCCCTCGGCGGTGACGTACCCGACGAGGCGTTTGCCTGACGGGCCGTCAGCGCGGGCCACCACCACGGCGTCCCGCACGCCGGGGTGCTCGGCGAGCACGGCCTCGACCTCGCCGGGCTCGATGCGGAACCCGCGGATCTTCACCTGCGCGTCGGTACGCCCCAGGAACTCCAGCACCCCGTCCGGCCGCCACCGCACCCGGTCACCCGTCCGGTACAACCGCCCACCCGGACGCCCGCTCAGATGGTCCGCCACGAACCGCTCGGCGGTCAGCCCCGGGCGGCCGACGTAGCCCTGGCCGACGCCGGCGCCGCCGACGAGCAGCTCGCCTGGCACGCCGGCGGGAACCAGGTTCATCCACTGGTCCACCACGAACAGCGTGGTGGCGACCAGCGGGCGGCCGATCGGCACCACGCCGTCGCCGGTGCCGTGGCCCGACCCGAAGTCGAAGATCGAGCTGAACGTCGTGCACTCGGTGGGGCCGTAACAGGCCACGAACCGCAGGTCGGGCAGCCGCTCGCGCACCCGCTCGCAGTGCGTCACCGACAGCGCGTCGCCGCCGGTGAGCAGCAGCCGCAGGCCGTCGAACGACTCGGGCGCCGCCTCCACCACCTGGTGGAACAACCCGGCCGTGACGTGGGCCACCGACACCTCGTGCTCGCGCAGGAACGCGCCGACGTCCACACCCTCGACCCGGCCGCCGGTGGCCACCACCAGCGTCGCGCCGTTCAGCAGCGCGGCCCAGATCTCGAACGTGGAGGCGTCGAACGTCACCGGCGCGAGCTGCGCCACGACGTCGCCGGGGCCGATCGCCAGCACCGGGTCCACGCACAGCCGCACCACGCCGCCGTGCGTCACCTCGACGCCCTTCGGCACGCCGGTCGAGCCGGAGGTGTACATCACGTACAACGGGTCGCCGGGGTCCGCGGCGTCAAGGCCGCCCGCCGCGGGCTCGACGTCGCGGACGTCGATGGCCCGCACCCCGTGAAGTTCGACCGGCATCGGCTGTGCGGCGGTCAGCACTACACCGATGCCGGAGTCCTCGATGACGAAACGCAGCCGGCTCAGCGGCCACGACGGGTCCAGCGGCACGTAGGAGGCGCCGGCGCCGGCCACGCCGAGGATCGCGGTGACGAAGTCCACCCCGCGCTCCACGAAGACGCCGACCCGCGCCCCGGCGCCGCGCAGCGCCCGCGCCACCCCGGCGGCCCGGGCGTCCAGCTCGCCGTAGGTCAGCTCCACGCCGCCGCCGCGCACCGCGGGCACGTCACGGCCGGCGGCCACCCGGCGGGCGAACATGCCGGTCAGGGACGTGTCCTCCACCCCGACGCCGGAGACGCCGAGACCGGTCACCCCCGCCAGCTCGGCCGTGCCCACCAGGCCGATCGCCCCGACGGGGGCGTCGGCGCCGGCGGCCACCGCGCCGAGCACACCGGCGAGGCGGTCGAGCAGGCCGTCCACGGTCGCGGTGTCGAAGGCGCCGGTCGAGTACGTCACCTCGAAGCCGAGCCGCTCGCCGCCCGCGAACACCGCGACGTTGAGGGGGTAGTTGCCGAGCTCCACGTAGTCCAGCAGCTCCATGCCGGGCGCGGCGCCGCCGCCGACGCCGGACAGGCCCTCGGTCATCTGCACGACGAAGATGCTGTCGAACAGCGACACCCCGCCCTGCACCGCCGAGCAGCGCTGGATGTCCACCAGCGGGGTGTACTCGTACCGCTGCGCCGCGACCTGGGTGTCCTGCAGCCGCCGCAGCCACTCCGCGAACGGCACGTCCGACGGGACCTCCACCCGCAGGGGCAGGGTGTTGATGAACAGGCCGACGATCGACTCCATGCCGGCCAGCTCCGCCGGGCGGCCCGCCACGGTCACGCCGAACACCACGTCCCGTTCGCCGCTGTAGCGGGACAGCAGCAGGGCCCACGCGGCCTGCACCACGGTGCCGACCGTCACCCGGGCGCGGCGGGCCAGCTCGGTGAGCCCGGCGGTGACCTCAGGGGACAGCTCGGTGCGGCGGCGGTCCTGCGCCCAGTGCTCGGTGACCTGGCGGTCCACCGGCAGCGGGGTCGGGGCCTCGAAGCCGGCGAGGTAGCCGCGCCAGAACCGCTCGGCCTCGCCGAGGTCCCGCTCGGCGAGCCAGGCGATGAAGTCGCGGTACGGGCGCACCGAGGGCAGGGTGACGTGCTCACCTTGGGAGAGGCCCTCGTACACGCGGGTGACCTCGGCCAGCAGGATGGGCAGGCTCCAGCCGTCGGTGGAGATGTGGTGCATGGTCCACACGAGCCACGAGCGGCCCGCGCCCCGGTCGATCAGGTGGACGCGCATCAGCGGGGGCACGGACACGTCGAAGCCGCGGGCGCGGTCGGCGGCGAGCAGTTCGCCGAACCGCTCCTGCTGCACGTCGTCCGGCAGCACGGACCAGTCGAGGGCCTCGAACGGCACGGTGACGTGGTCGTGCACGACCTGCACCGGCTCGGCGACGCCCTCCCAGACGAACGCGGTGCGCAGCGCGGGGTGCCGGTCCACGACGACGTTCCACGCCCGCTGGAACAGCACGGTGTCCACACGCTGGCCGGTGAGTTCGTACAGGCCCTGCGCGAGGTAGACGCCGGAGCCCTCGGGTGCCTGGAGCGCGTGGAACAGGATGCCCTGCTGGACCGGGGTGAGCGGGTACACGTCGGCCAGCTCGGACCCGGCCTCGCGCGCCGCGGCGGCCAGCGTGTCCACGGCCCCTTGTTCCAGGGCCGCGAGGGGGAAGTCGGACGGCGTGTGGCCGCCCGCCCGCGGGTCCAGGCAGTGCTCGACGAGGGCGCGCAGGGCGTCGACGTAGCTCTGGGCGGCGTGCTCGACGGTCTCGGCGCGGTGGGCGCCGGCGCCGTAGTGCCACTCGAAGGCCAGGCGCCCGTCGGCGTCCTGGAAGACCTCGATCTGCAGGGCGTGCGCCCGGGTCTGGCCGTCCGGGCCGGCCAGCGCGGCGGGCAGCCTCCTGGCCACGATGCCGCCGGAGGAGCTGTCCAGGCCGCCGAGGTAGTTGAACCCCACGTACGGCTCCGGCGTCTCGGCGAGGCGCCGCACCCGCGGGTCGGCGGTGTCGCCGAGGTGGCGCAGGGCGCCGAAGCCGACGCCGCGCCGGGGGCTGCGCCGCAGTTGTTCCTTGACGGACTTCAGCACGCCGGCCGGGTCGTCCAGGTCGGGGGCGGACAGGGCGACGGGGAAGATGGAGGTGAACCAGCCGACGGTGCGGGACAGGTCGATGCCGTCGGCGATCGCCTCGCGGCCGTGGCTCTCCAGGTTGATCGTCACCGTGTCCGTGCCGGCCCAGCGGCCGAGGGCCTGGAGCAGGCCGGCGAGCAGCACGTCGTTGATCTGCGTGCGGTACGCCTTGTGCACCCGGGTGAGCAGCGCGGACGTCGTCTCGGCGTCCAGCCACACCCGCGCCACCGCGGCGTCGTCCCCGGCCGCGCCGGGGCCGTCCGCGGGCGGGCGGAAGTCCGACTCCACCTGGGCGAGCCAGTGGTCCACCTCGGCGCGGGCCTCGGGGGACGCGGCGTACTGCTGGAGCAGCCCGGCCCACTGCTGGAACGACGTGCTCTTCGGCGGCAGCGCGCCCTCGGCGGAGCCCGTGGCGGCGATCGCCCGGTAGGCGGCGCCGAGGTCGTCGAGCAGGACGTTCCACGACACCGCGTCCATGACGAGGTGGTGCACGGTGAGGCCGAGCCAGGCGGGGCCGTCGCCGCGCTCGAACAGGACGGCACGCAGCAGGGGGCCGTCCGCCAGGGACAACGAGCCCTGCGCCTCGGCCATGCACCCGGCGACGAACTCCTCGGAGGCGCCGGCCGCGTCCACCACGCCGAACAGTTCGGCGGGCTCGGCGGGGGCGTTCTCCTGCGTCCACTCCCCCGCCGCCGGGTCGTACCGGAACCGGAGGCGCAGCGCGTCGTGGTGCGCGACCACCGCGTCCAGCGCGCGGGCCAGCGCGGCGGGCTCGACGCCGGGGGTCAGCTCGAACACGCCGGACCAGTTCCAGTGGTCCCTGTCGGCGATGTCCTCGGCGGCGAAGCGGTGCTGGATGGGGGTGAGCGGCACGGGGCCCGACACGGTGCCCTGTTCGGCGAGCACCGCGGCCGGGGCGTCCTTGACGGCGAGGGCCAGCTCGGCGACGCTCTGGCGGGCGAACACGTCGGCGACGTCCAGTTGCAGGCCGGCCGCGCGTGCGCGGGCCACGATCTGGAGGCTGAGGATCGAGTCGCCGCCGAGCTCGAAGAAGTTGTCCAGCGCGCCGACCCGCTCCACGCCGAGCACCTGCGACCAGATGCCCGCCAGGGTGATCTCGGCGTCCGTGCTCGGCGGCACGAAGGTGGTCTCCACGGCGAGCCGGACGTCGGGCTCGGGCAGCGCGCGACGGTCGATCTTGTCGTTGGCGGTCAGCGCGAAGCCCTCCACCACCATGAACACCGACGGCACCATGTACTCGGGCAGCCGTCCGTGCATGTACGCCCGCAGGTCCGCGATCTCGACGCCGCCGGGGTCCTCGGGCACGACGTAGCCGACCAGCCACTTGCCGGACGGGCCGTCGGCGCGGGCCACCACCACGGCGTCCCGCACCCGCGGATGGTCGGCGAGCACGGCCTCGACCTCGCCGGGCTCGATGCGGAACCCGCGGATCTTCACCTGCGCGTCGGTACGCCCCAGGAACTCCAGCACCCCGTCCGGCCGCCACCGCACCCGGTCACCCGTCCGGTACAACCGCCCACCCGGACGCCCGCTCAGATGGTCCGCCACGAACCGCTCGGCGGTCAGCCCCGGGCGGCCGACGTACCCACGGCCGACGCCGGCGCCGCCGACCAGCAATTCGCCGGGCACGCCGGCGGGAACCAGGTTCATCCACTGGTCCACCACGAACAATGTGGTGGCCACGACGGGGCGGCCGATCGGCACCACGCCCTCGCCGGCCGGCAACCCGGAACCGAAATCGAATATCGAGCTGAACGTGGTGCACTCGGTCGGGCCGTAACAGGCCACGAACCGCAGGTTCGGCAGCCGCTCGCGCACCCGCTCGCAATGCGCGGCCGACAACGCGTCACCACCGGTCAGCAACAACCGCAAGCCGTCGAAGGACTCCGGCGCGGACTCCACCACCTGATGGAACAAACCAGCCGTCACATGCGCCACCGAGACCTCGTGCTCGCGCAGGAAAGCGCCGACGTCGAGGCTTTCCACGCGCCCTCCCGTCGCGATGACGAGTGTCGCGCCGTTCAGCAACGCACCCCAGATCTCGAATGTCGAGGCGTCGAACGACACGGGCGCCAATTGCGCCACCACGTCACCGGGAACGATTCCGAGCACCGGGTCCACACACAAACGCACCACACCGCCGTGCGTCACTTCCACACCTTTGGGAACTCCGGTGGAACCCGATGTGTACATCACATAAAGAGAGGCGTCCCCACCGGCGTCCGCGGGGTCCGCGCAGACCGATCGCCCGGCAGGCGCGTCCGCGAGGGCGGCCACGCGGACGTCCCCGTGCACGCCGTCCGGCAGGGGCTGCCCGGCGGTCACCACGACGCCGGCGCCGGAGTCCTCGATCACGAAGCGCAACCGGGACAGCGGCCACGACGGGTCCAGCGGCACGTAGGAGGCGCCGGCGCCGGCGGCGCCGAGGATCGCGGTGACGAAGTCCACGCCGCGCTCCACGAACAGGCCCACCCGGTCGCCGGGCCGCACCCCGGCTTCGCGCAGCAGCGCGGTCACCCCGCCGGCCCGGGCGTCCAGCTCGCCGTACGTCAGCTCCGCACCGCCGCCGCGCACCGCCGTCACGTCCCGCCCGGCGGCGACCCGGCGGGCGAACATGCCCACCAGCGACGTCTCGTCCACCTCGACCCCGGAGGCGCCGATGGCGGTCAGGCCCGCCACCTCGGCGGCGCCGGCGAGGCCCACCGCGCCCACCGGCACGTCGCCGCCGGCGGCGATCACTTCGAGCATGCCGGCCAGGCGTTCCAGCAGGCCCTCCACGGTGGACGCGTCGAGGACGCCGGTGGAGAAGGCCACCTCGAACGTGAGGCGCCGCCCGCCGGAGACCGTGACGTCCAGCGGGCGGGGATCGGTGGCGGCGTACGGGAGCGCGGCGAGGCCGGTCACGTCGTCGGGCAGGCAGGTGAGGGCACTGGCGAACAGCGGGGTGCCCGGCTCGATCTCCGACACGGAGTGGATGTCGGCGAGCGGCGCGAACCCGTGGCGCCGCACCCCCTTCTCCTCCTCGTGCAGGCGGCTCAGCCACGCGGAGAACGGCAGGCCGGAGGGCACGCGGACCCGCAGCGGCACGGTGGTGGCGAAGCTGCCGACCATCGGCTCCATGCCGGCGGGGCGGCACGGCAGCCCCAGGCCGAACACCACGTCGCTCTCGCCGCTGTGCCGCGACAGCAGCAGCGCCCACGCCGCGTGCGCCACGGTGGTGAGCGGCACGCCCGCCCGGCGCGCCAGCCCGGCCAGGGCGGTGGTGACCTCGAAGGACAGCTCGGTCCCCCGCCGGTCCCGCTCCCCGTGCCCGCCGGCCGGCCGGTCCAACGGCAGCGGGGTCGGGGCGTCGAACCCGGCCAGGTACTCGCGCCAGAACGGCTCGGCCTCGCCGCGGTCGCGCCCCACCTGCCAGGCGATCACGTCGTGGTAGGGCCACACCGGGGACAGCGCCGAGATCGCGTCCCGGCGCAGCGCGGCGTACGTCAGGGCCACCTCGTCGAGCACGACGCGCAGGCTCGGCCCGTCGCACACGCCCCGGTACACGCCGCACACCAGCAGGCAGCGCTCCCCGAGGTCCACCAGGTACGCGCGCAGCAGCGGCGGGCGCGCCGGGTCGAAGCCGCGGTCGCGGTCGGCGCGCAGCAGCTCCGCCAGCCGCGCCTCGTGCTCCTCGGCGCCGTCCCGCCAGTCCAGCACCTCGATGGGCACCTCGACGCTGTCCAGGACGACCTGGAGCGGCCCGGCCACCGTACCGAACCCCGCTCTCAGCGCGGGGTGACGCCCGGTGACGATCTCGAAGGCACGCCGGAACGCCCCCGCGTCCGGCCCGCCGGTGAACTCACGGACCCCCTGAGCCCAGAACGCGCCCCGGGCACCGGCCGGGGCGCTCTCCAGCGCCGCCGACATCGCCTGCTGCACCGGCGTCACAGGATACGAATTCTCAGACACGATGTTTCTTCCCCGGGGCTAGTCGGATGAGCGATGGCGGGCCGGCGGCGCATGCCGAGGCAGATGGTCAAAAACTTGATTGTTTGCCTGACACGCGATTCTGACTCGACTTGACCGCCATTGTTGAGATGCCGTCCATTACGCGGCGGGAGGACGAAGCCACTCCACCCTGCGACCCCGTCTCGCACACCACGGCTCACGTACCGCGACGATAAATTACGTCGTTCATATTTCAACTTGATTTCAGTGTGATGTCTGTTGCGGTACCCGGGCTCGGCGTTACAGTTAGCGGGCCCTCGACACATTCGCACACTATGGGAGACATCGCAGATGTGTCAGCTAACGAAAACGGCATCTCACAGGAGGTGGCATGCTGGAGTTCGGTCTACTCGGACCGTTCACAGTCAAGCTCGACAACAAGGTCGTCCCGATTCCAGGTCGTGGCCCGAAAGCGGTGCTCGCGCTCCTACTGCTGAAGCCGGACACCGTGTTATCGACAACCCGCATTATCGACTCCCTCTTCGACTCAGAAATGAGCGACATAAATGAGGGACGGCTGCTCAACCGCGTGCGCATTCACATATCCCGGCTCCGCGCGACGCTGGAGCCGTGCAAGGTGTCGATCACTTCGGTCGACGGGGGATATGTACTCCGCCTGCCGCCTGACACGGTCGTGGACGTGACCGAGTTCAAGCGGCTGGCGCGTCAGGGACGGGCGGCGTTACAAGGCGGCAGGCATCACGAGACAGCCAAGCTGCTCAAGATCGCGGACCAGGCGTGGCGGGGTTCCGCGCTGACGGGCTTCACCGGCCGGTACTTCCAGGCCGAGGCCGACCACCTGGAGCAGCTCCGGGTGGACACCATCGCGGACCGCATCGAGGCGGCGCTGGCGCTCGGGCACCACGCCCAGGTCACCGAGGAGCTCCACGAGCTCATCAGGGACCACCCGCTCAACGAGCGGTTTTACGGGCAACTGATGCTCGCGCGGCACCGCGCCGGGTACAGCGGCGAGGCCCTCCAGGTCTTCGCCGACCTGCGCGAGGAGCTGGTGGACAAGCTCGGCACCGACCCGAGCCCGGCACTGCAGGCGCTGCACGAGCAGATCCTGCGCCAGGCGCCGTCCCTCGGGGTGGTCACCCCGGCGTCGCAGACACCCCGGCAGCTTCCGGCGCGTCCGCGTGCCATCGTCGGCCGGCAAGCCGAGCTGAAGGAGATCCGTGTGGCGCTGGAGCAGCGTGAGCCGCTCGTCGTCATCAGCGGGCCCGGGGGCATCGGCAAGACGGCCCTGGCTCTGGAGGCGGCGCACCAGATCTCCGGAGAGTTCTCCGGCGGCGTGCTGTTCACCGACGAGCCGGAGAACCCGGCGACGGTGCTCGAACGCTTCCTGCGCGCCATGGGGGCGGCGGACATCCCGGCGGGGATCAGCGAGCGCAGCGCCCTGTTCCGGTCTCTGCTGACCGGGCGACGGGTGCTCATCGTCATGGACAACGTGACGGGGGTGCAGCAGGTGCGGCCGATCCTGCCCGGTGATCCCGGCAGCGCGGTCGTCGTCACCAGCCGTTCGCCGCTCACGTCGCTGCGGTCCAGCCGCACCACGCTCGGCCCGCTGCCCGCGGACGCCGCGCGTGGCCTGCTCGCGCGGGGCGCCAGGAACGGGGACCCCTGGCAGGAGCACGAGGCGGCTAAGCGGGTGGTGGAGTACTGCGCCGGGATCCCCCTGGCCATGGACATCGCCGCCGCGAAGCTCGCCGCCAAGCCGCACTGGACGATGAAGCAGCTCGCCGACCTGCTCGGCGACCACACCACGATGCTCGACACCCTGAGCCACGACGACAGGGCCATGCGCCCGGTGCTCGCGGGGGACTACGAGACACTGAGCCCCGCGGCGCGCTCGCTGCTGCGGAAGATCGGTTACCTGGGGGCCAAGGTGATCGACGTCTGGATGGCCGCCGAGGTGGAGGACGTGTCCGAGGCCGAGGCCATGCGACGGCTCGACGAACTGACCGACGCGCACCTGCTGCGCGCGGAGCTGGACGGGGACCGGAGCCTTTACTACTGCCACGACCTGATCCTGGCCTTCGGCCGGGAACGCGCACTGGACGAGGACGACCCGGCCGTGCTCGCGGACGCGGCGAACCGGGGGTTCCCGATCTCCGGCGACGGGTGCGGGCGCGCACTGCTCAGCAGGTGAAAGCCGGGACCCGGCGACGTCGTGGGCGCCGGTTCCACACAACGGGGAAGACGGGGAGACGGGGAAGCGCGACCGATGCACACGAAGCCGTCGCAGGGGTCCAGGAGTGATTTTAAAAACACTCAGGACGGCGTGGCCGGAGGTCGTGATCGTTTCGCCGACGAGTCGGCGCAGTTGTCGTGAAATTACGGCCCGGCCGTCGTGCCGGGCCTCCCACCTGCACGGGGACGCGCCCGCGCCCGCCCGCGAGGCCGGCGCCGGGCACCCCGGAGCGGGTGGGGCCCACGCCACCCGGCGGTCTCGCGCCGCCGGGTGCGGGGCCGGATCCGCACCCTTCGCCGGGCCGTGCACAACACCGCACGCCCGGCGATCTGCCGCATGATCCCCCGCACCGGACGCCGCCCGCCCGCCGGGCCGCGCCGGGCGGGCCGCGGCGCGCCCGGCCGCTCCGCCCTTCGCGCGGAGCGGCTCGCGGCGTTCCTGAACAAGGCCGGCGGCCGGGCGCGTCGAACACCCGGTCTCGCCCGGCCCGCTGAAAGTCTTTTCGGACAGCACAGTATTTGACCCATGCTCGTAGCCTGCTTACCCCGTTTGTTTCTCCGGCCCCCGGAACACGCCGTCATCCAGAGAAAGAAGCCCTCGCCGTGCGGCCGCTGCCAAAGGCCGTCCGTTTCAGGCCGCGCTGTCACACCCAATTGACCCGGGCACGGCCGGCGTCCGGTTCGATTCCGGGCGCCGGGCGTCTCCGGGTCGCCACGCCGCTTTCGCGGCGTATCACCGATGCGACAACTCGGAACCCACGAGATGCCTCAAGGCATCGCTGAGTAAGCGTTGTGCGGCCACATCCTGGGTCATTTTTTCCTGCTTCGCGTAAAGCTGCAGGGTTTTGTGTTCCTCCGGGCTCAGTGTTACGATGATCTGTCGGGGCTTCTTCTCGGTGGACGCCTCTTTCAGCAATACCGTGACCGGCGTCTCCGGATTCTGGAGTTTCGACTTCAGGACGCTGCGCCGCTGCACCGCCGTCATGTTCGACAGGCCCGCGGCCAGTGCCTTCACCTCGTCCTGGGCCATCGGCACCGATGAATCGGTGAGATCCTGGACCTTCAGGGCGACGTCGAGGCTCGCCTCGCCGGAATCGACCATGTTCTGCAGGACCGGGGTCAATCGGTCGTATTTGATGTGCTTCCGGACTTCGTTATAGGGCAGACCGGTCTCTTCGGCCACCATCCGCGCGCTTCCGTACCTGCGGTACAGAGCGGTGCACCCGTCGATGATGTCCCTGCTGTCGAGATCGACCCGCACGAGGTTCTCGGTGAGCGACAGAACTCGGGCGGTCGTGAGATCGACCGCCTCGTCGATGATCGCCGCCAGAATGCGGCTACGGCCGAGGATGCGATGCGCGTGTACGCGTCGCTGCCCCATGAGAACTTCCAGTTTCTGTGGATCCTGCGCGTGCGGACATACAACGATCGGCTCTAGCATGCCATGCCGTCGGATACTTTCCGCTAATTCCTCTATCCCCTTATCCGCCCCCCGTACACGGGCCTGGCCCTCGCTGAGAACCAGGCTTTTAATAGGAATCTCACGAATCGCCCGAATAGCTGGCATCAGTCCCCTTCCCAGCAGCGTTGATCACGGGACGTACCGTTGATCTTGGGAGAGTACTGGGCCATCTTCACATATCCATCAAAGCCAGTTCAAGGCTGCTCACACCGCAGCCACACCCCCTCCGGCCTGTGGAAACCGGGGTCAGGCCGCGGACCGCTCGACCGACCACCGTAACGAAAAGGACAGTTCGCCCGAAACCTCGTAGGGGCACCCCTGCCCGGCTCAACTGGTGCGATGCCCGCTCAGAGCCCGATTCGGGTTCTACGACCAGCGGAATGCACCCTGGGGCCTTGACAACCACCTCCGACCTGCGGTGTTCACTCTCTGTTGTTCCGGCGGACCCAATAGGGGGATAGAGGATTTGCGGTTACCGGTTACAAGTTGTCATTGTCCCCTTACAAGGTGTGAAGATCACTGGTCGCGGCGGTGACGGCGGAGCCCCCTGCCCCGCCGCCCCCGGCCTCACGCCTCCCGCACCACGAAAAGAACACCGCCCACGATCATCGCCACGGCCGCGTAGGCGGCGAGCACCCCGAGGCCCGGCCACGGGCCGATCGGCAGGCGGTCCAGATCCCGCGTCGCCTGGATGGCGAGGCCCGCCGTCATCGGCGAGATCTTCCGCAGCCGGTCCAGCCACTCCGGGTCGGTGACGAACGTGCTGATCACCGGCACCACGTACAGCAGGGTCAGCACGGCCGTGATGCTCACGGCGGTGTCGCGCAGCACGGTCGTCACGCCGAGCGAGAGCAGGGCGATCAGCGCGAGGTAGAGCACGGTGCCCACGGTGGCCCGCAACGTGGGGCCGTCCGCCAGCGACAGGGGCGGGTACCCGTTGGCCGGGGTGAAGCCGTTGGCCGGCATGATCACGTTGCCGATCAGCAGCGACCCCACCGCGCCTGCCGCGCCGGTCGCCAGCACGATCCCCGAGATCACGGCGGCCTTGGTGAACAGCACCTCGACCCGGCGCGGGATCGCCGAGAGCGTCGTGCGGATCATGCCGTTGCCGTACTCGTTGCTCATCATGAGGACGGCGAGCACCACCACCACCGCCTGGCCCAGCCACACCCCGCGCAGGGCGAGCCGGGCCGTGTCCTCGAAGCACGTGGTGACCGTCGGGCACTGCGCGGTGCTGACGGCGGCGGTCGCGCCCGCCGTCGCCAGCACCGTGCACACGGCGATCCCCACGGCCAGCCACGTGTTGCCGCGCAGCGTGCGGACCTTGGTCCACTCGGCGCGCAGGGAGTGCCTCATGCTTCCTGCCGCTGTACGCGCCAGATCGCGACACCCAGCGCGACCGCGGTGTACGCGCACAGCACCGCGAAGCCGGACCACGGCCCGATCGCCGTGTCGTACCGCATGATGGTCTGCTGGATCGCGAAGCCGGCCGCCGGCGTCACCGCCTCCAGCCACTTGGCCACGGTCAGCGGCAGCGCGGTGCTCGCCACCAGCGGGACGAGCAGGAGCAGCAGCACCGTGGTGATCGCGGCCGTGCTGCGGCGCACGATGGCGGCGACCGCCAGGCTGAACACCGCGACGACCGCCATCAGCGCGGCGGTGCCGACGACCCCGCGCAGCACCTGCGGGTCCGACAACGACGCGGGCGCGGCCTTGCCCTGATTGATCATCGGTGCGGCGATCAGGAACACCGCGAACGACGCGACCAGCCCGACCACGAACGCCGCCCCGCCGAGCACGATCGCCCGGGCGGCGAGCACCCGGCCGCGCCGCGGGCTCGCGGTGAACGTCGTCCAGATCAGGCCCTGCTGGTACTCGGTGGTGATGAACAGCACGCCGAGCGCCACCAGCGCCATGATGCCGATCATCGCACCGGACAGGATCGTCTTGGTCTTGTCGGTGGCGAACTGGTAGAAGCCGATGTCACCCGCGCCGACCAGGGAGAACGTCGTGGCGTTCGGGTCGACCTGGGTGTTGCCGTTGCTCTTCCACGGCGCGAGCTGCTGCGGCCGGGCGGGCTCCACCTTCACGTTGTCGAACGACGCCTTGCCGAGGTTGGTGGTCTCGCTGATGTCCTCGCCGCCGAACTGCCGCAGCAGCTTCAGCGCGTCCGGCGAGGCGACGAACACGCCGGTCTCGACCGTCGGGCCCATGCCTTCGAGCTGGACGGTGCCGACCTTGGACCAATTCGAGCCGTCCGCCGACTCGTACCCGGTGACCGAGTCCCCCGTACGGGTGAGCTTCAGCCAGCGGGGCGCGCCGCTGTCGCTGCCCGGCAGGTCGGTGACGAAGTTGGACTGCAGGCGCACGCCGTGCCCCGGCGTGATCATCAGGGCGGCGTACGGCGAGCCGGGCTGGGCGCTGACCCGCATCATCAGGCCCGCCTTGGCCCACGGGTCGTTGCGCTCCTGCGTGGCCACCCGCGCGACGAGGCTGCCGTCGCCGGTCAACGGCCGGTGCACGTAGCTGCCGGCGTCACGGAACTGCGGCGAGATGCCCGCGGTCGAGCCGTCCCCGCCGGCGCTCTGCGCGCCCGCGCCGGCGGCGAGCAGCATGCCGACCAGGATGGTCGCGGCCGCCGCGGCCAGCATGGTCAGGCCCCAGCGGGGCACCGACCTCAGCTTGGTCCACTCGGAGAGCAGCAGTTGCGGGAAGCCGTCACGGGAACTCTCCACCGTGCTCCGGTACGGCGTCATCGTCACCACGACGCCGCCCCCTGCCCGGCGGGGGTGGCCTGGAACTCGACCGAGCCGTGGGTGAGCTCCAGGTAGGCCTCCTCCAGCGTCGGCCGGCGCTCGGCGACCCCGGAGAACGACACCCCGGCGTCGGTGAGCAGGGGGACGATCTTCGCGACGGGGAGCCCGGTGACGGTGACCTCGTCGTGGTCGGTGGCGGCGACCGTCGCGCCCGCCTGGTTGAGCACGGTGATGGCCTCGCGGACCTGACCGGTGCGCAGCGTCACCCGGCCGTCGGACGCCTTGGCGAGCAGCTCCCGCACGCTGGTGTCGGCGATCAGCCGCCCCCGGCCGATGACCACCAGGTGGTCGGCGCTGCCCTCCAGCTCACCCATCAGGTGGCTGGACACCAGCACGGCCCTGCCCTGCTCGCCGAGGCGGCGCAGCAGGTTGCGGATCCAGATGACCCCTTCGGGGTCCAGGCCGTTGACCGGCTCATCGAAGATCAGGACAGGCGGGTCGCCGAGCAGGGCGCCCGCGATGCCGAGCCGCTGGCGCATGCCGAGCGAGAAGCCGCCGGCCGCGCGCTTGGCGACCGCCGCCAGCCCGACCAGTTCGAGCACCTCGTCCACCCGGCGCCCGGGGATGCCGTTGGAGTGCGCCTGCCACAGCAGGTGGTCGCGGGCGCTTCGGCCCGGGTGCAGCGCCGACGCGTCCAGCAGTGCGCCCACCTGGCACAACGGGGTGCGCAGGTCCTGGTAGCGCTTGCCGCCGACCAGCGCGGTGCCCTCGTCGGGGCGGTCCAAGCCGAGCAACAGGCGAATCGTGGTGGACTTGCCGGCGCCGTTCGGCCCGACGAAGCCGGTGACCTGCCCCGGCCGCACGGTGAATGACAGGCCGTCCACGGCCACGGTGCCCCCGTAGCGCTTGCGCAGCCCGTTGATCTCGATGGTTGCCTCCATACCGCCGAAGGTTACGGAGCCGGGGGTGCCGCGGTCGTCCCGCCGGGGAACCGTCTTCCGCGTCCCGGTGCCAGGGGAACGGCGGATGGCGTGTCCCCCTGGCGGGGGATGCCGGGCGTTCTCCGCGCGGGGGATGCCAAGGCGTCGCCGCTGTGGCCAGAATGGGTCGCGTGAAGCCGACCAGCCGTCTCCTCGCGGCCGGTCCCCGGCGGCTCTACCTGATCGGCCGCGGTCTCCTCGACGAGTCGGACCGGCCGCTGGTGGCCGGCATCGCCCTCGGCCTGCTCTCCACGATCGAGACCGTCATCCGGACCGACGTGGTGATCCGGCCGATCGCCATGCTGCTCGGCCTCGCCGCCACCCTGCCGCTCGCCTTCGCCACCCGGTACGTCGTGCCGGCCGCGGCCACCATCACCACCGCGACGTTCCTCACCGCGCTGGTGTACCGGTGGGGGCCCGCGGTGACCGGCGTGGTGGCGCTGCTCGCGTTGTGGCTGCCCCTGGTGCGGCGCCGGGCCAAACGGCGGCGCGCCGAGGCGGCCGAGCGGGACACCGAACGGGAACAGATGGAGAACCGGCTGCTGGAGCTGACGGCACGCAGCGAACGGGCCCGCATCGCGCGCGAGCTGCACGACGTGGTGGCGCACCACATCTCCATGATCTCGGTGCAGGCCGAGGCGGCGCGGCTGACGTCGCCCGGCATGCCCGAGGAGGGCGCGATGCGGCTGCGCGCCATCGGCGACACCGCGCGCACCGCGCTCACCGAGATGCGGCGGCTGCTCGGCGTGCTGCGCGAGGACACCGAGGACGAGCCGCCCACCCGGCAGCCGCAACCCGGCCTGCAGCAGTTGCTCGACCTCATCGACCAGACCCGCGCGGCCGCCAAGGTGAGCACCCGGCTCATCGTGCGCGGCGAGATCGTGCTGCTGGACCCCGGCGTGGAGCTCACCGCGTACCGCATCGTGCAGGAGGCGCTGACCAACGCGCGCAAGCACGCGCCGGGGGCCGCCGTCGACGTCGAGGTGCGCTACACCGACGACTGGCTGTACGTGCGGGTGCGCGACATCGGCCCCGGGCCGGTGGGCAAGGCCAAGAGCGGTGGGTACGGCCTGCTCGGCATGCGCGAGCGCGTCGCGGCGGTCGGCGGGAAACTGTGGACCGGGCCCGCGCCGGGATCCGGCTTCCTGGTGGAGGCGGCGCTGCCCGCCACCCGGGCGGGACACGAATGAACCATCTACGGGGGAAGACATGGACGTGACCCGGTGGCGCGACGGCACCGCGACAAGCCCGTCCGGACCGGCGGCCCGCCACGGTTCCGGCGCGGGAGCCGCCCGGTGAGCAAGGAACGGTCGGTACGCGTGGTCGTGGCCGACGACCAGGAGGTGGTGCGCGCCGGTTTCGCCGCGCTGCTCGGCATCCAGCCGGACCTCACCGTCGTCGGCACCGCCGCCGACGGCGCCGAGGCCGTCGCCCTGTGCCGCGAGCACCACCCCGACGTGGTGCTGATGGACGTCCGCATGCCCACCATGGACGGCATCGAGGCCACCCGCCTCATCACGAGCGACACCACCGGCGGCGAACCGCCGCGCATCCTCATCCTCACGACCTTCGACCTGGACGAACACGTCTACGACGCCCTGCTGGCCGGCGCCAGCGGCTTCCTCCTGAAGGACGTCACCGCCGAACGCCTCTTCGACGCCGTCCGCGTCGTCGCCTCCGGCGGCGCGTTACTCGCCCCCGGCATCACCCGCCGCCTGATCAGCGAATTCGCCCGCCTCCGCCCCCGCATCGCCTCCCCCCTGCTGGCCGAGCTCACCCCCCGCGAGATCGACGTCCTCCGCCTGGTGGCCGAAGGTCTCACCAACGCCGAGATCGCCCCCCGCCTCGTCGTCAGCGAGGAGACCGTCAAGACCCACGTCAGCCGCGTCCTGCGCAAACTCGGCCTCCGCGACCGCGTCCAAGCCGTGGTGGCCGCCTACGAGTCCGGCCTCGTCGTCCCCCGGTCCGAGGACCGCGCCGGCCCCCGCTGAAGATCCCTTTGCCGGCGGCTCCTGCCATGATCGACGCGTTTTTCCCGAGAAAGGCACTCACATGAGTTACTGGTTCGACGACACCGCCGTGTGCGTCACCTACGTCCGCGGCCTCACCCCCGAGGAAGCCCTCGACCGGCTGGACGCCATGGTCACCGACGACGACAGCCTCGACCAGTACGCCGTCGCCGCCTTCGCCGTCGACGGAGGCGTGGTGCTGGCCGAGCCCAACGGCTTCGCCACCACCCTGGACGACGTGATCACCAAGCTCTCCAAGGGCACCGTGGCCGCCACCGTCTTCTTCAACGTCAACCTGGACCAGCAGTTCGTCTACGCGGCCGACGGCGTCGTCGTCACCCAGTTCGAGCCCGACCAGCCCGGCGACCGCGCCGGGAGCGACCCCGACGCGCTCCTCCCCCAGATGCGGCAGCTCGGCATGGAGGCGGACAGCGACCTCGACAAGGCCACGGAACTCGCCGAACTCGTCACCGGCCTCACCCTGCCCGACGACGACGCCGAACCCGACCTGATCGGCGAACTGCCCGAGTACTACTGACGCCCTCACCGTCCGCGCTCCCCCCGAGGAGGGACCCGTCATGGACGAACTCTTCCCAGAGCCGGTGCTCGCCGCCCTGCGTGCGGCCGCGGGCCGGGTCGTGTTCCAGCAAGGGGGGCGCGCGGTCACCGGTGAGGAACTGCTGGGCATCGCCGCACGCCTCGCCGCCGGAATGCGCGCCGCCGGCCTCGGCCCGGGCAACGGCGTGGCCCTCGTCACCGGCCTGTCCCCGGAGGCATACGCGGCCCACCTCGCCGCACACGCCCTCGGCTGCCGCGTAGCCGCCCTCCGCCCCGGCTGGAGCCCCCGCCAAACCACCCACAGCCTCACCCTGGGCATGGACGCGATCGTGACAGACCCCGCGTCCCCTACCCCCACCCCCCACCCCACCGCCCCAGAG